>NZ_VCCF02000002.1 GCF_005938045.2 Pseudomonas sp. KBS0710
TGATCTTCGCAAGTACTCGCAACTCACGTTCGACACAAAGAGGTCGAGCTAAAACAATAACAACGGACGGTACTTTCCCATGCCTAGCGAACCCACTGGCGCTCCGGCGTCTGGCTCTTCCGTCGACTTCGAAAAAGTCGGCACCGACTATTTCCAACAACGCGAACTGAAAAAAGGCGCCGCCGGCTGGGTGCTGCTGGTCGGCCTTGGCGTTGCCTACGTGATCTCCGGCGACTACGCCGGTTGGAACTTCGGCCTGGCCCAGGGCGGCTGGGGCGGTATGTTCCTCGCCACCTTACTGATGGCCACCATGTACCTGTGCATGTGTTTCTCCCTGGCCGAACTGTCTTCCATGATTCCTACCGCCGGCGGTGGCTACGGCTTTGCCCGCAGCGCCTTCGGCCCTTGGGGCGGGTTCCTCACGGGCACCGCCATCCTTATCGAATATGCCATCGCCCCCGCCGCCATCGCGGTGTTTATCGGCGCCTATTGCGAGTCGTTGTTCGGCATCGGCGGCTGGATGATTTACCTGGCGTTCTACATCATCTTTATCGGCATCCACATCTTTGGCGTGGGTGAAGCCCTGAAGCTGATGTTTGTGATCACCGCCATCGCAGCGATTGCCTTGGGCGTGTTCCTGGTGTCGATGGTGCCGCACTTCAACGTCGCCAACTTGCTCGATATCCCGGTGACCGAGGCCAAGGGCGCCAGCACCTTCCTGCCGTTCGGTTATGTCGGTGTGTGGGCAGCAATTCCCTACGCAATCTGGTTTTTCCTCGCCGTTGAAGGCGTGCCCCTGGCTGCCGAAGAAACCAAGAACCCCAAGCGCGACCTGCCGCGTGGCTTGATTGGCGCCATTGTGGTGCTGACCAGTTTTGCCCTGTTGATTCTGGTGATTGCGCCAGGCGGCGCGGGCACTTACGCACTGATCAAATCCGGAAACCCCTTGGTCGAAGCACTGGCGTTGTCTTACGGTGGCTCGACCTGGATGGGCAGCTTCGTCAACCTGGTCGGCCTGGCCGGGCTGATCGCGAGCTTTTTCTCGATTATCTACGCCTATTCGCGGCAGATCTTCGCTCTGTCCCGCGCCGGCTACCTGCCGCGCAAGCTGTCGCAGACCAACAAAAGCAAAGCGCCGGTGCTGGCGTTGGTGATCCCCGGCATCATCGGTTTCGGCCTGTCGCTGACGGGCCAGGGTGATTTGCTGATTCTGGTGGCCGTGTTTGGCGCGACCATCTCCTACGTACTGATGATGGCCGCGCACATCACCTTGCGCATCCGCCGCCCCAAAATGGAGCGTCCGTACCGCACGCCGGGTGGCATTTTCACTTCCGGCATCGCCTTGGTACTGGCCTGCGTGGCCGTGGTGGCGGGCTTTCTGGTTGATCCACGGGTGGTGATTGGCGCTGCGATCATCTATGGAGTATTAATTGCTTACTTTGCTTTCTACAGCCGGCATCACTTGGTAGCAGGCACGCCCGAAGAAGAATTCGCGGCGATCCAGGCCGCAGAGGCCGCCTTGCACTGATAGCCGTAAACCTCGATGCGGGCGCCTGGCTCACGGGCAGCCCGCGTCGCCCAGGAGACACTGTATGGCAAGCTTTTCCCACGCGGTAGGTTCACAGACCTACCGCTTCGACAGCCTCAAAGACGTGATGGCCAAGGCCAGCCCGGCGCGTTCCGGCGACTTCCTGGCGGGCGTGGCGGCGCAAAACGACGGCGAGCGCGTCGCGGCGCAAATGGCGCTGGCGAATATCCCGTTGAAACACTTCCTCGAAGAAGTGCTGATCCCTTACGAAAGCGACGAAGTCACCCGTCTGATCATCGACACCCACGATAAACAGGCGTTTAGCGCAGTCAGCCACCTCACCGTCGGCGGCCTGCGGGACTGGCTGCTCAGCGATGCGGCCGACGAACACTCCCTGCGTGCCTTGGCGCCCGGGCTGACCCCGGAGATGGCCGCCGCTGTCTCCAAAATCATGCGCGTGCAGGATTTGGTGCTGGTGGCGCAGAAGATCCGCGTGGTCACCCAGTTTCGCGGCACCATGGGCCTGCGCGGGCGGCTATCGACTCGCCTGCAACCCAACCACCCGACGGATGAGCCGGCAGGCATCGCCGCCAGCATTCTCGACGGACTGCTTTACGGCAACGGCGACGCGATGATCGGCATCAACCCGGCCACCGACAGCATCGCCTCGATCTGCGCCATGCTGGAGATGCTCGACGCGATCATCCAGCGCTACGAAATCCCCACCCAAGCCTGCGTGCTCACCCACGTGACCACCTCCATCGAAGCCATCAACCGTGGCGTGCCGCTGGACCTGGTGTTTCAGTCGATTGCCGGCACCGAGGCGGCCAACGCCAGTTTCGGCATCAGCCTGAGCGTACTGCAGGAAGGCTACGAGGCGGGCTTGAGCCTGAATCGCGGCACCTTGGGCCAGAACCTGATGTATTTCGAAACCGGCCAGGGCAGCGCCTTGTCGGCCAACGCGCACTTTGGCGTCGACCAGCAAACCTGTGAAACCCGCGCCTACGCCGTGGCGCGGCATTTCAAACCGTTTTTGGTCAATACGGTTGTAGGCTTTATCGGCCCGGAGTACCTGTACAACGGCAAACAGATCATCCGCGCCGGCCTCGAAGACCACTTCTGCGGCAAGTTGCTCGGCGTGCCGATGGGCTGTGATATCTGCTACACCAACCACGCCGAAGCCGACCAGGATGACATGGACACGCTGCTGACCCTGCTGGGCGTGGCCGGGATCAACTTCATCATGGGCATCCCCGGCTCCGACGACATCATGCTCAACTACCAGACCACCTCGTTCCATGACGCCCTGTACGCCCGCCAAACATTGGGTTTAAAGCCCGCGCCGGAGTTTGAACAGTGGCTGGCGAAAATGGGTATCTTCACCCAAGCCGACGGCAAGGTGCACTTCGGCAACAGCCTGCCACCGGCGTTTCGCCACGCCTTGAAGCAATTAGGATGAAGGAGCCGCCTGTGCAACTCGACCTGCCTGACAACCCGTGGCTGGAGCTGCGCCGCCTCACCCCCGCGCGCATTGCCTTGGGCCGCACCGGCACCAGCATCCCCACCAACGCGCAGCTGGACTTTCAGTTTGCTCACGCCCAGGCGCGCGATGCGGTACACCTACCCTTCGACCATGCGGGCCTGAGCAGCCAAATGGCCGAGCGCGGGCGTGACAGCCTGTTGCTGCACAGTGCTGCGGTGGACCGGCACATGTACCTGCAACGCCCGGATTTGGGCCGACGCTTAAGTGATGAGTCAGCCCAGAGCCTGCGCGACTATGCCGCCGCCAATCCAGGTGGCGTGGATTTGGCCGTGGTGGTGGCCGATGGCCTTTCAGCGCTGGCAGTGCATAAACATACGCTGCCGTTTCTTACACGCATGGAGGAACAGACCCAGGCTGAAGGCTGGTCTTTATCGCCGGTGATCCTGGTGGAACAGGGCCGCGTGGCAGTGGCCGATGAAATCGGCCAGTTGCTCGGGGCCAAAATGGTGGTGATTCTGATCGGCGAACGGCCGGGGCTCAGTTCGCCGGACAGCCTGGGGCTGTATTTCACGTACAACCCCAAGGTCGGCCTCACCGATGCCTACCGCAACTGCATCTCCAATGTACGCCTGGAGGGCCTGAGCTACGGCATGGCCGCCCATCGCCTGCTTTACTTGATGAAAGAGGCGTGTCGTCGGCAGCTGTCGGGGGTCAATCTCAAGGACGAGGCGCAGGTTCAGACCATCGAATCGGATGATCCTGACCTGATGAAAGGCAACTTCCTGCTCAGCCCACCCAATGACTGATCGCGGCACGATTGCGCTTTTTTGCGTCATTAGGCAGCATCGAGTCACGGCCGCGTGTGTGGTCATACCCCATTTGGAAGTTGAGGCCTGGCATGCGGATTACTCAAGCGACCCTGGAACACCTGGACCTGCTGACCCCGTTGTTCGTCAAATACCGCGAGTTTTATGGCGCGCTGCCCTTCCCGGATTCATCGCGGGCCTTTCTGGAAAAGCGCCTGCGCCGCAAAGAGTCAGTGATCTACCTGGCCCTGGCGGACGATGACGACAAGAAGTTGCTGGGGTTCTGCCAGCTGTACCCGAGCTTTTCGTCGCTGTCGCTTAAACGCGTGTGGATCCTCAACGACATCTACGTCGCCGAAGATGCCCGCCGGCAGTTGGTGGCCGACAACCTGATGCGCACCGCGAAGAAGATGGCCAAGGAGACCCAGGCCGTACGGCTGCGGGTATCGACCAGCAGTGACAATGAGGTGGCGCAGAAGACCTATGAGTCGATCGGGTTTCGGGAGGATACGGAGTTCAAGAACTACGTGCTGCCGATCAGTGAGGACTGAGAAAACACCACCGATCCACTGTGGGAGCTGGCTTGCCTGCTCCCACATTTACATCTGAGCAACATTTGGATCAGTGTAAAGCCTTGCTACCAGCGACACTCCCCGCTACAAAACCAACACGCTTTTCACCTCTCAATCCGTATAATGCGGACCTCTCAGAGCTGTAAGAATCGCGACATAAGCTTGTAGCCTAACTTACCCGTAGCTTCCGCACAGGCCTGCTGAGCCGGGCCATTCACACAGGTGCCATCCATGGATTTCAACCCGCTCGACCTTATCCTGCATCTCGACGTGTACCTCGACATGCTGGTAAGAAACTATGGAGTGTGGATCTACGCCATTCTGTTCCTGGTTATCTTTTGCGAAACCGGTTTGGTGGTTATGCCTTTCCTGCCCGGTGACTCCTTGCTGTTTATCGCCGGCGCTATCGCCGCAGGCGGCGGCATGGACCCGGTACTGCTGGGCGGCCTGTTAATGCTCGCAGCCATCCTCGGCGACAGCACCAACTACGTGATCGGACGAACGGCCGGGGAACGCCTGTTCAGCAACCCGAATTCGAAAATCTTCCGCCGCGACTACCTGCA
Source organism: Pseudomonas sp. KBS0710 (assembly GCF_005938045.2). GTDB lineage: Bacteria > Pseudomonadota > Gammaproteobacteria > Pseudomonadales > Pseudomonadaceae > Aquipseudomonas. The sequence continues at coordinate 4,953 of NZ_VCCF02000002.1, forward strand.
AAAAACCCACGACTTCTACGACAAGCACGGCGGCAAAACCGTGACCCTGGCGCGCTTCCTGCCAATCCTGCGCACCTTTGCACCGTTCGTGGCCGGTATCGCCAAAATGCCTTACCCGCGCTTCTTCGGCTTCAGCGTGTTCGGCACCATCCTGTGGGTTGGCGGCCTGGTCACCCTGGGTTACTTCTTCGGCAACGTGCCGTTTATCAAGAAGAACCTCTCGCTGCTGGTGGTGTTTATCATCCTGCTGTCGCTGGTGCCGATGATCATCGGCGTGTTCCGCAGCCGGTTTGGCCGCAGTTCCGAAGCCAAGCCGCAGTAACCGGCAATGTGGTCCCTCAGCGCCTGGCGTCGCCGGCGCCTGCTGGCCAAGCACCCGATTGCCGATGACACCTGGCAGCGGGTGCGCCATCACCTGACCTTTCTCGACGGCATCAGCGCCGAGCAGGACCAATGGCTGCGCGAAGCCTGCGTGGTGTTCCTGAGTGAAAAGCACCTCACCGCCCTGCCCGGCGTCGACCTGCATCAGGAACAGCGCCTGCTGCTCGCCGCCCAGGCACAGTTGCCGTTGATGAACCTGGGCGACCTCGACTGGTATCAGGGCTTTCACGAAATCGTGCTGTACCCCGACGACTTTCTGAGCCCCCAACGCCATCGCGATGCCAGCGGTGTCGAGCACGAGTGGGACGGTGAGCACAGCGGCGAAGCCTGGCAGCAAGGCCCGGTGATCCTCGCCTGGCCCGGCGTTCTGGCCAGCGGCCAGTGGGAAGGCTACAACCTGGTGATCCACGAGCTGGCGCACAAGCTGGACATGCTCAACGGCGACGCCAACGGCCTGCCGCCGCTGCACCACGACATGCGCGTGCAGGAATGGGCCAGCGTGATGCAAAGCGCCTTTGACGACCTCAACCGCCAGCTGGATGCCAACCCGGACGCCGAAACGGACATCGACCCCTACGCCGCCGAAAACCCGGCGGAATTCTTTGCTGTCACCAGTGAATATTTTTTCAGTGCCCCGGATTTACTGGTCGGCACTTATCCCCTGGTGTATGCACAACTGAGCCGCTTCTATCGCCAGGACCCGCTGGCCCGCCTGCACCAACTGCAAACCAGCGATGCCCGTTACCAGACTGAACCGCTGGCGCCACACGACGTCTGACGCATGGCATCGGCGTCAGAATATGCCTATAATCGCCGCCACTTTTAGGCCAATCCGGCCATGTTTCATGGCCAACTACGGGGGCATCGCCCAATGAGCTACAGCAAGATTCCGGCTGGCAAAGACCTGCCGAACGACATCTACGTCGCCATCGAAATTCCGGCCAACCACGCGCCGATCAAATACGAAATCGACAAAGACAGCGACTGCCTGTTCGTTGACCGTTTCATGGCCACCCCGATGTTCTACCCGGCCAACTACGGTTTTATCCCTAACACCCTGGCTGACGACGGTGACCCCCTCGACGTGCTGGTAGTAACCCCTTACCCGGTTACCCCAGGCTCGGTGATTCGCGCGCGCCCAGTCGGCATCCTGAACATGACCGACGACGGCGGCGGCGATGCCAAAGTTATCGCGGTGCCACACGACAAGCTGTCCCAGCTGTACGTGGACGTGAAGGAATACACCGACCTGCCGCCACTGCTGCTGGAACAGATCAAGCACTTCTTCGAGAACTACAAAGACCTCGAAAAAGGCAAATGGGTGAAGATCGACGGTTGGGGCAACGCAGACGCCGCCCGCGCCGAGATCATGAAGTCGGTTGCTGCCTACAAAGGCTGATACCCGCTCCTCATTGCCCCGGCAATCAAAAAAGCCCCGACGATTCGGGGCTTTTTTTGTGGGAAAAATTAAACACAGAGTTCAATGTTTAATTCGGCGCGTTTAATAAAGTTAGATAGCTGAAATATCAGCCTACAACTAAGCAAATCCCTACACGCGAAACTCAACGCATAGTTTATTTGATGTATTTTTCCGGCCAGTAAACTCTGCGTTTATGAATACATCAGGTGATCGACTAAAAGCGTTACTGCGGGAAGTTCATCTTTCCGCCTCCGACTTCGCCAAGAACCGTGGTGTCACGCCTCAACACGTGAACAACTGGTTCAAGCGCGGCGTGCCCATGGGCCGACTCAACGAGATCGCAGAACTGCTCTGCGTCTCCAGCCGTTGGCTGCGCACCGGCGAAGGCCTCAAACACCCACCGGCCAACTTCCTGCTGGAAGGCCCGGACCCAAGGAAAGGCATCGCCACCCGCGAAGAAAGCGGCAAGTACCTCACGGGCCCCGTCCGTCTCCCGGAAAAAATCGACGTGGAGATCCCCCTCCACCCCACGTTCACCTCGACCGAGCGCATCCGCGTCTCCCTGCACACCCTCGAAACCCTCAACGTAAACCCCGACCGCGCGGTAGGCGCCTACATGGTCGACAACAGCATGACCGACATCATCCAGCAAGGCGCCACCCTCGCCATCGACCGAGGCCGCAGCCAAATCACCGACGGTGAAATCTACGCCGTCGAACACGACGGCATGCTCCGCATCAAATACCTCTACAACCGCCCCGGCGGCGGCCTGCGCATGCGCAGCCACAACGCCAACGAACACCCGGACGAATACCTCACCCACGAACAACGCTTTGAACAGAACTTCGAGATCGTCGGCTGGGTGTTCTGGTGGTCCACCTTGAATAACCGCAGGCCGGTGCCACTGGACGAACACCTGCTGGGCTGGGAAGGCTCTAAATCGGACCCGGAGGTAGGCATATGAGGTGAATGTGGGTAGAATGCCGCCCACATTTGGCAGGGGGTGGCGTTGCGCTACCTATCCTGCCTGGCGATGCGGAGGAGTTCCCGCAGATGCCCCTACTATTCAGCCCGACTCGACGTGGGCTGAGCGATTTGAAGGCTGGTGAGGTTTGTCAAAAACAAGCTGAGGCAGTCCCCGAGAAGCCGGCCACAAGCCGGCTTTTTAATGCCTTGAATCCTTGATTTTAAAGACCTTATTAAAACATCAGATCCCAGCCCATACCAATCTTAGGTGCTTGGACGTGAAACCACATGATGGCCCAAGACTTGCGTTCAATGCAGGAAGATACAACTCACCTCCATTCATTTAACATGTCCGGCATTTGGCTCAGTGAGAGCTTTTCGCCGTATGGGCCTTTTCCATGAATTCACAATCTGACGATGTCCTGACTTTTTTTTCTGGAGCAGGTGGCTTTTCTTCCGGCTTTTCGGCAGCAGGCCTCAAGCCACTATGTGGTGCAGAAATAAATGTTGATGCATGCCAAAGCTACGAAGCAAACGTAGGAAGCAAATGCTACAACCTAGATCTCTCCCAGACTTCCCCGTCGTTTTTTAAAGAATTGCTAGGCGGAAAGGAGCCCTTTGCAATCATTGGAGGCCCCCCCTGTCAAGGCTTCAGCACCGCAGGAGCCCGCAACGTTGCAGACCCCAGAAATCGTCTGATCTTCAACTACCTCCACATTGTCAGCGAGGTTAAGCCTCGCTGGTTCATCTTCGAGAATGTCGAGGGTTTGCTCACATCCGGTCACGGAGAAGCAGTGTCCTCGCTTGTGAGAGAGTTCTTGCGTATCGGTTACTCGGTCCGAGTCGAGAAAGTAAATTTAGCAGCATATGGCGTGCCGCAGACTCGTAAACGGGTCTTGATCATCGGCAATAGGCTGGGTGTTGACTTCAACTTCCCTGAAGAGCAGTTCTCTTATGATTCGGGTAAAGCCAAGAAACGATCAGGTAAACCTTTTGCTCCGACATTGCTCCAAGCTATTGCCGGGCTTGGCAAGCCTAGTCCTAAAAGAAGCGAGACATCTCAATATGGGACAACTACTCCGCTCAATGAATATGACTCAGCTATGCGCTTGGGAAATGATTCAGGCGTAATTACTGAGCACTTTGATAATACTGACAGTGAAGATAGAAGCCGATTCAGCCTTCTAAAGTGCGGTCATACAATGAAGGATCTTCCGGAAGAGCTTTGGCACGACAGTTTTCGAAAGCGCGCTTTTCGTCGCGTAGCAGATGGTACGCCTACCGAAAAACGGGGCGGTGCTCCTTCTGGTATTAAACGTCTACACGGCGACTTGCAGAGTTTAACTATCACAGGCGCGGCCAGTCGTGAATTTATTCATCCAGAACAGAACCGCCCCCTCACTATTCGAGAGTGCGCTCGAATTCAATCATTTCCAGACAAGTATCGTTTTTTTGGTAATGCGGCTAGCGTCATACAACAAATAGGTAATGCTGTCCCCCCTATTGCGGCGGCAGTATTCGCTAACCACCTAAAAACACTGGAAGGGACATTCGGATCTGGAATATCGATAGAAATTGAGAAACGCCAACCACGACTTTTAGGTTATCGTTTGACTGAAGCTAGCGGAATGAGCGAATCGCTAAAGAAAACGGACTCTCTTTTATCGAGTTTTATTCAACACAAACTTGAGTATGAATAATGAAAAAACAGACCTCGCGACTTAGCTCCGAAGAATCAAAACTTTTAACAAAAGTAATGACAATGGGACTTGGAACAAATCTACCAGTAATGATGTCCGAAAGTGAGCTCGCCAAATTAATAGGAGTTATATACCACGATACGGACTGCGGTGACGAACTCAAGGAGCTCAACCCCAAGCTTTGGGAAAAAATAGCCCCAAACGCAGACTACTACGAACTCCCAGAAGAGTGGTTTCTTAGTCCAATAGATCTTGAGCCAGAGCAGCACGTTGCGCTTATGAAGATCGGGGAAAATCAAATTGAGGACTTTACTACGTATTTACGTTGCTTGAGCGAGCTCCACAAGCGTAGACGAAAATACCAAAAAATATTATCAGCCCAGCCGATGCCGACGATGATCCAGGTATCACCTCGCTCGCTTGTTGAATACGGGACAACGGAACCAGAGGCACTAGCGTCATGGCTCACTTGGCGTAAATTCTTTTATGACCTCGACAACCGCTCCGCCCAAGAAACTGGATATTTATTTGAACCGATTCTGGCCGCGGCAATTGGTGGAGAGCAGAAAAGCGCTAGAACAAGAGTAGTAACACGCTCGGGGGATCCAACAAAAGGACGCCAAGTCGATTGCTGGAAAGTTCTCCCGAACGGGGCAACTCTAGCGTACGAATTCAAACTACGCGTCACAATTGCAGCTAGCGGACAAGGCCGTTTCGGGGAGGAAATTCAATTCGCTGAGGATGCCTATAATTCGGGAGCCACACCAATTCTTATAGTATTAGATCCAACAATGAATCCTCGATTAGAAGTGCTACAGAAAGCTTTTGAGGCAAAGGGTGGTCGTGCCTATCTCGGAGAGGACGCTTGGGAGCATCTCGAAGAGCAAGCGGGAGAAGTGATGTCCCGCTTCATTGAGAAATATGTTCGGCGCCCGATTGAGGAGATAAGCCGATTTGAATCTACCAGTACGACAGATGAGAATAGAAAAGAGATTAAACTTCTAGACTTTCACGCAAGCTATCAAAAGAATAGAATTCTTTTTCAATTGGGAAATAATCATCGCGTAATTAGCCGACACGAAGACCCATCCCTTTCGGGCGATGATGAAGAAGAAATCCAAAATGAAATATAAGCAATGATGTTCGGAACTTCCTTGAATGCTTGCTGGCGCTTTGAAAAGGCAAACGCAATGCAATAAAATACTCAATGCCGGCGTCAGGGCTGCGGACGTGATTTTAGGAGCGCAGCCAAACCCGCATCCCCTCATAAAGCTCTCTGCCGGTTCGGGTTGCTAATCGGCTGGCGCGACTCGGACCGGGTTGGAAAATACAAGCGATAAAGTCGAACTTTTTACCGCTGTAGAATAATCGAGTGCGCGGTGCCTGAAGCTCGGTCATCGAAAGCTTTATTACTCCAGCTTTGGCGATAACCTTTTCTCGGAGGTCATGCGCCCAGATTGGGCACCAGGCTTGTGTAACAAGGGCTGTCGGTGTGCGAGCGATACAATGAAGATGCAAAGGATGGAGCTCTTCACTTTCACTGCGAATGCCTTGCGAATTGAGAATCATATTTGCAAGCAACTGCTCACTGACCAAATGGCTTAGTGGTAGCTTGCTCGGTGCAACACCCACGGTCCAAACATCCGTCTTGATAGGCAATTACTGCATCCTTGGTTAGATAGCTTTTCACGACTCTAACACCGTCGCTTTCCATTCTGGCGACAAGCCCAATTGGGCAACAGACTGCCGCCTAATTCTGGAATGGATAGATATGTCGCCAGCAACGACATGCTGGCAGGACGTGTCGCAAAAAACGACAAATGATGACATGAACACGGCGAGTGGGAATGCTGGTCGAGTACGCCATTCCCCGATCACGAGGCGGTAAATACACATAACCTATTGGACGCGTTGCGTCGCCCGCACTTTTACACTAGAGCACAGGCGACGTCGTATTACGACGGCTGCATACACTCCACAGCCCGATCCGCCACCATCTTCGCCATCTCCACCAAATGCATCACCGCCCTGTGCGGCGCACCCAGCGGTTCACCAAGCGCCTGCGACGTAGCCACCGCACACTGCAGCAGCTCGGCTACGCGCACCCAGGCATCTTCAAAGCTCAGCTCTTCATTAACAGTAAAAGGCTTGGTCGCAGCCGATGAGGGCGAATCCGAAACATTGTTATCCATAGAAAACCTCTAGCAGTAAGTGACTACCACCGTCCTTTCGCGACTAAACGAGCAGAGGTGGCGGCTGTACGCAGGTTAGTCGACCGGCCGCTAGGCACCGGCGCACCCGAAGGTGCCCTGCGCACAGCCACCATAAAGTGCAGGTGAGAAAACACCTGGCTTTGGGATGGCGCGTGCGCCTAGCGAAGTCCGGGCGACTAAACCCGATCACTGAAATAGCAGTGACGGAACGCAGCCTAGTCGCGAGATTTTGCTGACGCAAGCGCCTGGGATTCTCTAGGAAACGTCCTGCGAATGAAAGGGATCCGTACTGCTGGCCATCTAACCATTGTCACTTTTGAGTTGACAGTATTACCTGCCACACCCGATTTATCCCCCGCCACCCACCCATTAATCTGTGCCCATGTTGAACGCAACGCCAAACCAACCTAAACAAAAAGGACTTCAACCATGAGCACTCCAACCCTGAGCCGCTTGAACAAAGACGACGCCATTGTTCTGCTGATCGACCACCAAACCGGCCTGATCTCGCTGGTGCAGGACTTTTCCCCCAATGAGTTCAAGAACAACGTGCTGGCCCTGGCGGACGTGGCCAAGTTCTTCAACTTGCCGACCATTCTCACCACCAGTTTCGAGCAAGGCCCTAACGGCCCGTTGGTGCCGGAGTTGAAGGAGATGTTCCCGGACGCGCCGTACATCGCTCGCCCTGGTCAGATTAATGCGTGGGACAACGAGGATTTCGTCAAGGCGGTCAAGGCGACTGGGCGTAAGCAGATTGTGATTGCGGGTGTGGTGACGGATGTGTGTGTGACGTTCCCAACGTTGTCGGCGCTGGCGGAGGGGTTTGAGGTGTTTGTGGTGACGGATGCGTCGGGCACGTTTAATACGACGGTGCAGCAGGCGGCGTGGAGCCGGATGGTGCAGGCGGGGGCGCAGATGATGAATTGGTTTTCGGTGGCGTGTGAGTTGCAGGGGGATTGGCGCAACGATATCGAGGGGCTGGGGAATTTGTTGTCGCAGCGAATTCCTAATTATCGGAATTTGATGAACAGCTATTCGGTGCTGGCGGCGCGTCAGGGCTGAGGTTGAGCGGCTTTAACTTGCGGGCTTGCCCGCGATGGCGGTGCATCAGTCACTACATTCGGTGACTGACATACCGTCATCGCGGGCAAGCCCGCTCCCACATTTGGGCTTTGCTGCGTTGCGGTCCGGGTGCTCAGTCGAGGATCAGGTGCGGTAGAAACCGGCTTGAGTCCTTGGTGATCAAACTGTTGTCTTCGCGCACGCCTATGCCTGCGGCTTGATCCGCGATGACCCAGGAGCCGATCAGTGTGTAGCTGTCGCCAAACTTCGGCAGCGGCGCGAACTCCTGAAGGATAAACGGCGCGTCCGTGTAGGGGCCGTCTTCTTTTACGACCAGGCCGTCGGCGGTTTGCAGTTCGATGTTGGCGCCTTCGCGGGAGAAGAACGGCTTGCGTACCCAGCCCTTTGGCACGGCTTTGCCGGGGTCGGTGTCCAGGTGGGAGGCGAGCAGGTTCGGGTGGCCTTTATTGAACTCCCACAGCAGCGGCAGGATGCCTTTATTGGAGAGAATGGCTTTCCACGCTGGCTCGAAAAACTGGGTGTCGCTCTGGGCAATCGCGGCGCCGAAGGGTTCGTGGAAGATGAATTCCCAGGCGTGCAGTTTGAACAGGTGGGGAATCCAGCGATCCTCAAGGTCGACGAAGCGGCCTTCGCTGGTAAGGCCGATGTCTTCGATGTCGATGTGGCGGGATTCGATGCCGACTTTTTCCGCGACCAGGCGCAGGTAGTCGGTGGTGCCTTTGTCTTCGATGGAGTCTTTCATCGAGGCGAAGTAGAACGGCTGGTTCAGTTGCAGTTGCGCGAAGGCCTGGTGCAGCTTGGTGTCGATGCTGTTGAACTGGTCGGCGTGCTTGGGCAGCAGGCCGCGTTCGATGCATTGCTCCAGCCAGCCCCACTGAAACGCCGCCGCTTCGTAGAGGCTGGTGGGTGTGTCGTAGTTGAGTTCAAGCAGTTTGGCTGGCCCGCTGCCGTTGTAGGAGAAGTCCATGCGCCCGTACAGGTGCGGGTGGCCTTCGAGCCATGAGGTGCGGATCATGTCGAAGAACGGCGCGGGAATGCTCAGGCGTTCCAGCAGCTCCTGGTTTTGCACCACGCGGGCCACGAGGTCCATGCACATGTCATGGATCTCGGTGGTCGGGTCCTCGAGGTCGCGCTCGATTTGTTCGAGCGTGAACTGGTAGTACGCGCTTTCGTCCCAGTAGGGTTCGCCGTCGATGGTGTGGAACAGGAAACCGAGGCTGTCGGCGGTCTGTTTCCAGTCATGACGTTCTGCGCAGTGGATCTTCTTCATGGCCTGGCTTCCTTAACTGCTCGACCCGCCGCCGCCCCAGCCGCTGCGGGCGCTGGCTTTGCTGCCGAAGCCGCCACGGGAGGTGGACGAAGCAACATTCACCGGCTGGCTGGAGGAGCGCAGCGTGTTGGAGTAATTGCTGCTGCCGTACCGGGCCTGGTTGGAACGGCCAAAGGTTGCCCCGTTGGAGACGCGCTGGTTGAGCGTTGAATTGCCGTAATTGCCGCGATCATCGCGGTAGCGGTACACCGGCTCGGAGCGGTAGCTGTTGCGATTGTTGCTGAGCATGTTGCCGATCAACAGGCCGGTGAGCAGGCTGCTGGTAGAGAAGCCAGAGCCACCGCTGTTGGCTTGCGAGCCGGCGACTTGGGCATTGGCCGCGTCGACCTGGGATTGGGTCACCCGGCCTTCGGCGGTCAGTTCGAAACCGCCGAGCCTTGGGATGAACTTGCCGGTGGAGTCTTGCTGGCACCAGTCGGCGACAAAGTCGGCGTCACAATCGGTCTGGCTGTCGTACACCGGCGCGATGCGGCGATGCTCGGCCATGGCGGTCATGTAGGCGTCTGAACAGACGTCCACCGGCAGCTTTTCATCGGCGCATTGCTGGACCGACTGGAAGTTGTACTTCTTCTGCAAATCGTAGGTTTTTTCGGTCGGCCCGCAGCCGGATATCGCCATGGCGACCGACGCTGCCAGCGAAAGCTGGACGTACTTGCTTCGTTTCATCGAGAGCTCCGTGCGCAATCAGTACTGGGTGGGCGTCATGCACGCAGCGTTCAGCATGCCGACGCTGATAGCCACGGCGGCCACGTAGATGCCGGCCGCAACTTCGCCATTCTTGATGCGCTCGGATGTGCCTTTGAGCACCAGGCTGGTCAGCAGAAACGCCAGCAGTTGGACGACGGCGGCGATCACCGACCAGACGACAAAATCCAGCAGGCTGATGGAGTAGGCAATCACGTTGCTGGCCGGAATGGCAAAGCCAATGATCGCGCCGCCCAGGGCAACCGCCGCCGAAACGTTACCGGCGCGGATCAGTTCGAATTCCTTGTGCGGGGTGATGCGGGTGTAGATGAACTGGAACAGCGCGAACAGCACCGCAGCCCCCAGGATGTAGATGACAAAACCGAGCACAGCGGCTTTGTTCAGGGAGATGGAGAGAGCTTCTAGCATGGACGGCTTCCTTTTTTAGAGCGCAGTCAGGTCGGTTGTGTACAGCGAAATGCCCAGCGATGTGCTCAGGCTGATGCCACCCTCGGCATCTTCTTCGACGGAAAACAGCAGGAACTCGCGGCGATCGGTCAGGCCGGTGTCGCGGGCGTACAGCATCGAACGGTGCTCGACGTTGTAGGCGTCTTCCGGGTTTATCACGCGCTCACTCATCGCCACCAGTTCGGTCTGGCCGGCTTCGCCGCCCCACACACGGGCGTACTCGACGCCGTTGTGGGTGTAGGTCGGCAGCCCGATCAAGCTTTGTGGGCCTGCCAGCCGACGCAGTTCCGCTTCGCTGCTGATGGTGACATAGCTTAAGTAGTTAAACAGGATCACCGACTCGACCTGCCCGGCGATGTCGCCGGTGGTGTGCACCTGCAGCCAGTAATCTTCGTCGTTCATGTAGTAGCGTGACAGCCAGGTCGACTGCCCGAGGTCAACGGTGCCGTTGGCCCAGACTTCCTGGGAGCCAGGGATCACCACCGAAGTTTTTTCATCGAGCAGCAATTTCAGGCTTGAGTCGAACATCACGCCTTTGCCCGGCGCCAGGCCCAGCGGCCCGGTGGTGGGCACGGGTTCGGCGGCGGGCCGGTTCGATTGTGGATTCGCGTTCGGGGCCTCGAGCCCCATCAACTGTTTAAACCATCCCATTGGAGATTTCCTTGAGGCGGGTGGAGGCAATGTAGAAGAGCTCGCCGCCTTCAACGCGCGTGGCACTGGGCGGGTTGATCGACGGTTGCTGGGCACCTTTGGCGCGATAGCCGATAAGGGTGGCGTTGTGGTGTTCTTTCATCCGGGTGTACAGATCGCCGAAGGTGGCTTCGAAGGCCTCGGGCAACTTCATCAGGTATTGAGTGGCGCCCTGCCCTACGCACAACAGTTCATTGATGACCACGGATGAGCCCGGATCCTGAGAGGCGCGCACCAGCATTTCGATCGCCATGCTGGACGTGCATTCCAGGCGCGGGGCGTAGGAGCTGGCCAGTGCGGCAATTTCACTTTCATTGAAGTGGGCGACCACATGGCCGACGGGGCTCAGTTGATTCACCGCCAGCACCGTGGCCAGCGTCAGGTCGTCAGACGGGGTTCGCACCAGCACACGCTCGGCACCGGGCACACCGGCACGCAGTAACAGCGCGCTGGAGGACAGGCTTTCACCGCGGATGAACGCGGCCTTACCCGGCATCGGGTTTTCTTCGAGGGTGCAATCGCAAATCACGATCAGGTTGTCGTTCGAGGTTTCGTCTTGAAGCAACAACTCAATGACCCGCTCACTGGACGCGCCTTCCCAGCCGATGAGCACCGTATGGCCCACCTTGCCGGTGAAATCACCTTTGCCCTTCATGCCTTTTCTCCATGCATCGATAACACTGCTGGTGGTTTTGCCGATAGCCGCTGTGAGCAGCACAATGCCCCCGAGCATCACCCAGGTCGCCACGAAAATGCGCCCTGCAGAGGTCTGCGGGGCGAGGTCGCCGTAGCCGACGGTGAGCGTGGTGGTGAGATAGAAGTAGATAAACGTGGCGGGAGCAGTGAGGTGTTGTTCGCCCAACAGCACCAGGCCCAGGTAAGCCGTGCTCAGGTGTACGCCCAGGGCAATGATCAAGCCTGCCCAGCCGAAGCGGTGAAAGAGCGAGGAGGCGTACATGCGCAACAAAAGGAAAATCGACATTTCGTCCCTGGCTCCCTGGGTACTTGAATCCTGATGACGCCATCGCCTCAGCGTCTGTAGGCTCAAGTGCGTTCACCCGGCATTAAACCTGCTGCGCGGTGCAGAGAGAAGTACCTTGGCAGCAATAAATCCGGCGAACGCACCAAACAGATGCCCTTCGAAGGAAATACCCTGGCGCGGCAGGAACCCCAAGATCAACCCGCCATAAAACACTGCCACGACACCTGCGATTAACAGGTTGCTCCAGCTCCTGTGGAACCAGGCGCGTGACAACAGGTAGGCCCATAGCCCAAAGACACAGCCGCTGGCACCGACGTGTACGCCGCTAAACCCGAACAGCCAGACCAGCGAACCACCCAGCAGGATAATGATCGCGCTCACGGTGACGAATCGGTTGAGCCCTTCGGCCATGACCAGGGTGCCCAGCACCACAAAGGCGATCAGGTTTGCGCTGAGGTGGGCAAAGGAGGCGTGCAGAAACGGCGAGGTGAGGATGCCGAACAGGCCCTGCATGGTCCTCGGAATCAGCCCGAATGCCATGAGGCTGTAGCCGGTCGCCACATTGAGCAGTTGCAGCGCGACCATGAACACGGCCAGGCCTGCGATTGTCTTGAAACCCTTCAGGGCGTCCATCCTGACCTCGAGGTAAAAAAGAAGGGCAGACCTTAATGCCGGTCGGTTAAGCGCAAGCCCCCTGTGGGAGCGGGCTTGCTCGCGAAAGCGGTGGGTCAGTCAACATCCATGCTTGCCGGGCTGACGCCTTCGCGAGCAAGCCCGCTCCCACATTTGATCTTCGCTGCCTTGAGCACTTCGCTGACTTAACTGCCCGGCCTGCTTCGGCGTTGTTTACTCAGCCGACTTTTGCTTCAGACGCTCCAGAATCGCATTAGCGCTGCCGGTGTCCGGCGTGATGCCTGCGTCGCGCAGTTTGCGTTCCAGGTCGGTGCCGGTCGATGCCTCGGCCAGTTCATCCTGGGCTTGCAGTTCAGCGGCACGTTGCTGCTGTTTGGCCTGCAGGCGGTTGAGTGTACCGACGGCGGTTTCCAGCTTGCCGTTGGCGCCGCCGCTGGCGACGGACGCACTGACCTGGGCTTTTTGCACACTTTCGCGGGCCTTGGCCATGTCCACTTGCTGGCGCAGGCTTTTGATCCGGCTTTCGGCCTTGGTGATGTCTTTGCGCATGCTGTCGGCGTAGCCACCGAACTCGGCGGTCTGCTTTTGCTCGGCGTCGCGCTCGTTGGTCAGGGTCGAAATGGCTTCTGCCACTTCCAGGGCCAGGTCTTCACGGTTGGCCTGGATAGCGGCCATCGCTTTGGATTCCAGGTCTTTGATCTTGGCGTCGTATTCGCCCACGCGATCGGCCGCCAGCTTGTGCTTGGCCATGATGCTCACCAGTTCACGCTTGGCGTTGGCCAGTGCGGTGTCGGCGTCGCGAATTTCCTGATCAAGGATGCGCAGGGCCTGTTGGTCGACGATCGATTCGCCGACTTCGCTGGCACCGCCACGCAGCGCGGTGAACAATTTGCTCCAGATGGACTGAGTCATTGGATACTCCCGAATACTTAATTGAAGAAACGTTCGAAGGCTTCGCTCGCGCGCTGCACGTTATCGACCAGGGTTTTCACCTCGGTCACGATGTTGGTCAGGCTGGAGTCGGAACTCAGCGCACCAAACATGTTGTAAACAACTTGACCGTTCGGCATGGACTCAATGCCGATCGACGACAACGGGAACATTTCCCGGCTGCGCAGCACGGCGTCATTGAAGGCCGTTACATCGTTGATCGACTCGACGTCGACCAGCACGGTATCGACGATGATCTGCTCGCCCACCACCGCGATGTAAATCGGCAAGCCACCGAAGTCGTTCATTTCCAGCTTGATGCTGGACTCGGAGCCTTGAACCAGAGAAAGCGTAATGTCATTGGCGACCACTTCGTCCAGGGCCTGAAGCGCGCTGAAAAGGCGGTCGATGTTCCAGTTGGTACCTGCGCTCATGAAATTCTCCGACATAAATGAGCCAGCCAGAATCGGTTGGCGAAGCTGTTTCTCCATTTGCTTGAGCAGGCTTCGGTTTTCGGGAAGCACCCAAGTCTCGTGTTTCACATAACCGGCGGCCGCCAGCCCCGCGCGCATCTGCTTCATGTAAAAGCTCGACGGCTTTTTAACCGGCGGTTTCAAGCGCTCTCCCTTGCGGCTTGCTGAATCGGTATCGGGCTCTGCGGGCGGGCTCGATGGAGAGCTGCTTTTCATGGTACTGGCCTCGTTGTGAAAATCTCACGCGTGAGAAAATCTACGCGCTATTTTCGCCAGGCTCAATAGCTCACGCGTGAGATTTTTTGTCTCACTTTTCCCGAACCGCCCAACAGCGCCCACCGCTCAAGGCTGAGGCTCGATTGTTCCAATCTGATGAACGGTTAAATGTCATTGTTGGCGCGCCCACACTTGGCTCGCCACGCTCTAGCGCAAGCGCACCGTACACATCGGGCTTTTTTTCGGGCACCGGCCTTACTGCATAAATGTTCCGAAATCACCTTGGCGTTGTGAATTGTTGTGAAGGCGTTGCGAATCAGCCAAAACTCCGTGCTAAGTTCTGGGACATTGCTCCGTGACGTTGCAATTCACAGCATTCATGCACAGCGGCCACCCAACTAAGGCCGCCCTCTTGTTATCAAATAAACAGCCTCGGGTAGTTAACCAGGAAGTTGTACGACCCTGCGCGCTTTAATAGCAGCCGGGCCACACTTACATCAGGAGAATAACCATGGTAGCGAAGGTAGAAACGACCCCAAAGGACGCCGCGGTCACTAACAAAAGCTCTGTCGCTGCCTGGGAAAAGTCCGTTAAAAAAGCCGCCGCCGCGCCCAAAGATGAGTTGGGCAAGGGCCAGAAGCGCCCCGAAGGTGACACCCGCTCGGCCCAGCAAATCATTGATGACACGCCCCTGCTCGCCCAACTGGGCAACCAAAGTGGAGTGAAGGACAACCTTAAAAAGCAGGTCGGTGATTTTGAGAAAGACGCAGATGCCGCCTATCGCGCATCCAAAGTGCTGGAGCATGTCGAATACATCGACGAAGACGGCAAGCTCACCGACGGCAAGGAGGTCGGCAACCACAGCATCGACGGCTTCACCAAGGACGGCGAAGCCCGGCATGGCACCGAGGCGGGCCGTTTGCAGGACTTTGGCAAATACGGGTATTCGAGCCTGCGCGGCGAAGTGGTCAAGTCGGACCTGGGCGACAAACAGAAACGCCCCGACGGTGACACGCGTTCGGCCAAAGAGATTATCGACGCCACGCCCCTGCTGAAAAACCTCGGCAACCAGAGCGATGTGAAGGACAACCTCAAGAAGCAAGTGGGCGACTTCGAGAACGACGCCGACGCCGCGTACCGCGCTACCCAGGTGCTGGAACATGTGGTCAGCATCGATGAAAACGGCAAGTTGCTGACCGGTTATGACGCACGCAATAAAGACAACGACAGCATCGATGGCTTCACCAAAGACAAAGAAGCCCGGCACGGCACCGAGGCCGGCCGCTTGCAGGATTTCGGCAAGTACGGCTACTCAAGCCTCAAGGGCGACCTGATGCACGTCAAGGACGCAACCCATTCCGACAAGGCCGCGCCACCCGATGAACCACAGGACGTGCAGGCCCTGCGCGACAAATACAACATCCCCACCTTCGGCGCCGAAGGGCTGATGGACATGGAACTGCCCAACGACAAGACCGTGGGCGGCCAGACAGCCGAGAACTTTGTGCAGGGCATCCGCGATGACATCAAGAGCGGCAAGCTGACCGAGGACTCGGATGAAGCCAAGATCGTCAAGCTGATGGACGCCCAGGCCGCACTCGACAGTGGCTATGACCTTTACGGCTATGCCGAGAGTATCAACCTGGGCAGCGGCACCTACCGTGAAACGGATAAGACCCCGACTAAGTTGAACGGCAAGGACGTCAAGGAGATGGTCGACGAGGACAAACTTGCCAAAGAAATTTCCACACTCATGGGCAAAGAAGGCATTAAAGACCGTTACGATTCAGAACTTAAGAAAAGTGTCGGTAGTTTGTCGGAAGATCGGTTGAATGAAGTTCGCGAGCAAGTGTTCCCGGCACTGTTCAAAGACGACACGCGTGATGCCAACTTGAACTTTGAAGAGTATGTGATTGCCATGAATGATTCCGGCGATCCGAAAAAGTCGGAAACCGCCGAGCTGGATGTGGACCGTTACTT
Source organism: Pseudomonas sp. KBS0710 (assembly GCF_005938045.2). Lineage (GTDB taxonomy): Bacteria > Pseudomonadota > Gammaproteobacteria > Pseudomonadales > Pseudomonadaceae > Aquipseudomonas. Next base: position 21,102 of record NZ_VCCF02000002.1, read on the forward strand.
TGAGTCCCTGCGCATCCTTGAGCCGGACAGCTACACCGCACGTCGTCAGACATTCGACCAGAACATGATGACGCACCAGCTCAACACCTACATGGAGAACCCCGACAAGGTTTCGCCGGAAAATGCCGAAAGTGGGTTGAAAGCCTCGTTCACGATGATCAAGGGCGGTATCAACGCCGTCCTCGGAGGCCTGGACAAGGGCGACAAAACCTACGACATGTACAAAAAGATGAAGGATGAGATCGACATCCTCGATGGCCATATCAAAGGGCTGACGCCGGCCGAAAACAAACAGATCGCAGCGGCCATTCGTCTCGCTGCCGCCAGCGGCGACCCGAAAGCCATCGACAAGGTGGTCGACAACCAGCTGAAGGGCCTGGGCGACAAACGCGAGGCGGCCGCTGGCTCCTTGAAGACGGTGCTGCACACCGCCAGCTCCACCGGCGGGCTGAGTGCCATGGCGGGCACCATGAACCTCGTCAGCGGCGCCCTGCAGCTCGCCAATGGCGGCGGCAACATGACCGACGACCAGAAAATCGCCGCCGCCAAAGACCTGGTCGCCGGTTTGAGCTTTACCAACGACTTCCTCAAGTTCGGTTCGAATATTGCTAAAACCCTGGGAGACAATGACTCCGATAAACCTGACGCGGACAAAGAGAGTAAAGGCCCGGCAAAAAGCAAAGCCACTGATTGGCTGGGCCTGCTCGATGAGAACCTCCCGGATATCTGGGGTAAGAAAGCCACTGAAAAATCTGATGCACTCGCCGCAGCCATAAGTACCCGTGTCAAAGAGTCGTCCGAAACCCTGAAGAAACTCGACGTGGGCAACCTGTCGGCCGATGAGGTCAAGGAGTACGACAACGCCGCCAAATCCCTTGGCGAACAGATGGGCGTCAAGGACATTCCCGGCAAAGGTTCTCCGGCTTCAAAATCCGAGATTGCGATCGCCTCCGGGCGCTCGTTCCTGCGCTTTATGGGCGGCGCCGGCCTGGATTTGACCGGTGGCGTGATGGACATCGTTTCCGGCGCACGCAAACTCAAAAACGCCAAGACCGCACTGGAAAAAACCGACGCGGCCTTTACGCTCGGCGGTGGTGCATCCGGTACCGGTATGGCCATTGCCAATACCATCGCCATGTTCGCCCCCAAAGGCGCGCACCTGGCCGGCAAATTGGCCGGTGATGTTGCCGCCACCGTGGTACGCGGGCTGGCCATCGGCGCCCGTATTGCAGGCCCGGTTTTCGCCGTGGCCGGTGTGATCTTCGGGGTGGCAGGCACCTTGATTGCCGAGGCGGTCGAGCATGCCAAAATGCAAAAGCTCACCGATTCCCAAGGCAAGTTCTTCAAAGACCTCGCCGCTGCCGGCGTAACCAAGGACGACTGGGGCGACAAGCTCGAATACGCGCGTTATGCCAGCTACATGTACGGCGGTCGCGACACACCGGATGACAAATCGATGTTCGAGTACCAGTCGGACGAATGGAAACACTTCAAGGAAACCGAAGACAAAAAAGGCAGCTCCCTGGCACGGCTGGCGCCCCACTTGCACAAGGACAGCGACCCCGACAGCAAGAACCTGTGGGAAAAATTCCTGGCCGGCGGCACCAGCTCCAGCGGGCCCCATGGCAGTGAACGGCATACCGATGACTGGCGTCCTTGGGGTAGCACGGACATGGATGCGGGCAAGCAGGAAAGGGCCTGATTTTATCCATTCAACCGTTGCAGCCTGGCCTTAACGGCAGGCTGTAACGGTTAAACGCAGCTAACCCGTATCGCGCTCCTGCGCATCCAAAGCCAGTCTAAGGAAGTCGAAGCGATAAGGGACCTTGAGCGATTCGCGCGCCAGGTCGGATTGGGGTTTGGGCAAGTGGTGTTCAAAATTGCTGACAGCCTTGCCACTGCGCTCCAGCAAGCGATGCTCGATGTGCATCACAAGGGTGTTACGTGACCAGTTGTGTTCGATCGCCTGGGCGATATACCACCGGCGCGTTTCGGGGCCGGGGAGTTTGTCCAGGAGCACCACATTGTGGCCCCACGGCAATTGTGCAGCAGCCTGTTGCACAAATTCGGCATTCGGCCACGCCTCGGCAAAAGCGCGCATATATTTGAGGTTGCGCGGCGAAAAACCCTTCATCTTGGGGAAGGCTGCGCGCAAGTCTTGGGCAAGGCGATCAACCACCTTGCTGCCCCAACCCTGCGCGGCCTGGCGGGTCAGAATATCGTGGCCGATCTGCCAGTAAAGCAGCACCAGTTCGCGGTTCACCGCCAGCGTCGCTCGCTGCTGAGCCGTATGGATGCGCAGTTTAAGGTCGCTCAGCCAGTCGCTATAGCCCACAGGAGGCGTGATCAAGCCGATAGAGGTTTCGCTCATGCCCGTTTCACTCTTGACTGGAAGGGCACAGGCTAGTCAGTGGTTTTTACCGTCACAAGGGGCCGCGAACGGTTCAGGAAGAGCCTTGCACAGATCACAGAAACGTCCTGCTGGCCTTTGCAAATCGGCGCATTGCAGCGCCACGCCTTGACTCTCCCCTATACAGCACACCCTACCCTGAAAGACCCACTTTCAGGCTCCGGCACCATGACTCAGCGCACCCTGCTCATTCTCGGCCATCCCTCCAGCACCAGTTTCTGCTCAGCCGTCGCTGACACCTACATTCGCGCGGCTACAATCGCCGGCCATGAGGTCCGCGCCCTGCGCCTTGGCGAACTGGCTTTCGACCCGGTCCTGCATAACGGCTACACCCTGCCCCAAGCCTTGGAACCCGATTTGCTCAGCGCCCAAGCCGATATCCTCTGGGCGACGCATCTGGCGTGGGTTTTCCCGATCTGGTGGGGCGGCATCCCGGCATTGATGAAAGGCTTTATCGACCGCATTTTCCTCCCCGGCTTTGCCTTCAAATACCGTAAGGGCAAGGCATTCCCGGACAAGTTGCTGCTGGGCCGCACCGCCCATTTATTGGTGACCCTGGATACGCCGCCGTGGTATTACCGCTGGGTCTATCGCATGCCGGGCATTCATCAGATGCGCAGCACTACCCTGGCCTTTTGCGGCATCAAGTCGACCAAGACGCTGATGTTCGGACCTGTACTGGGATCAACCGCAACGCAGCGCGACAAGTGGCTGAAACAGGTCGGCGCACTATTTGAAAAAAGGAGTTTTCATGTACATCGGCAAAGCCGCGCAATTGTCGGGCACCACCATCAAGGCGATTCGTCATTATGAAGCGATTGGCCTGTTGCCAGCGCCACAGCGCGCGGGACGTTATCGGGTTTACTCGGCGCAGAATGTCGAGTTGCTGACGCTGATCAAATGCGCGCAGCAGCTGGGGTTCAAGCTCAAGGAGTTGCAGGGGATTTTGCACGGGCACGAGGGCGATGCGTTGCCTTGGGAACGGGCAGACCAGGCCATCGCCAGCAAGAAGCGTGAACTGGCCGGGCAGATTGCCGGGCTGCAGAAAATGCAGGCCGGCCTGATGGCATTTGAAGCGCAGCTCAAGGACGCACAGGGGCAATGCTCCGGTATGCGCTGAGCCGAATAAGCGTTTTATTCGGCTCAACGGCAGACCAGTGACAGCCCCGCTCATTTGCCCAGAATCCCCATGTCTGCTAGTGTCGCGCCGGTTTACCGTCTACCGGATTAGCCGCCATGGCCCGCAAAAAAGTTGCACTCGATTTCGAACAATCCCTCGCCGACCTGCAAACTCTGGTTGAGCGTCTGGAGAACGGCGAGTTGTCGCTGGAAGACTCGTTGACGGCGTTTGAGCAGGGCATCGGCCTGACGCGCGACTGCCAGAGCGCGCTGGCGCAGGCAGAGCAGAAGGTGCAAGTGTTGCTGGAGCGTGACGGGGAGTTGGCCGAAGAACCCTTCGATGCGGAACAGCCCGAATGATCGACGCGTATCAGGCCAGCAGCCAGGCCCGGGTCAATGCGGCGCTCGAACCCTTGTTCCTGGCGCCAAGCCCCGAGATGAAGCGCTTGTATGAAGCCATGCGCTACAGCGTGATGAATGGCGGCAAGCGTGTGCGCCCGTTGCTGGCGTATGCGGCCTGTGAAGCCCTGGGTGCGCCGGCCGAGCAGGCCAATGGCGCGGCGTGTGCGGTTGAGCTGATTCATGCCTATTCGCTGGTGCATGACGATTTACCGGCGATGGACGATGACGATCTGCGTCGCGGCCAACCCACCACCCATAAAGCCTTTGACGAAGCCTACGCAATCCTCGCCGGTGACGGCTTGCAGAGCCTGGCGTTCAGCGCCTTGCTGGACCCGCGCCTGAACAGCGTGAATGCCGAGATCAGCCTGCGCATGGTCACGGCCCTGGCCCTGGCCGCAGGCCCGGCCGGTATGGTCGGCGGGCAGGCCATCGACATGGGCTCGGTCAGCCTCAAGCTCGACCAAAAAGCCCTCGAACATATGCACCGCCACAAGACCGGCGCGTTGATCGAAGCCGCCGTGCACTTGGGCGCCCTGGCCAGTGGCCGCGCTGAAGCGGCGCAGTTGGCGGCCCTGCAGACCTATTCCCGGGCCATCGGCCTGGCATTCCAGGTGCAGGACGACATTCTCGACGTGGAAAGTGACACCGCCACCCTGGGCAAACGCCAAGGCGCGGATATCGCCCGGGACAAACCGACTTATCCGGCGTTGCTGGGCCTTGATGCTGCCAAGGCTTACGCCCTGGAACTGCGCGACCAGGCCCTGGACGCCCTGCGACCTTTCGACGCGGCGGCCGAGCCACTGCGCGACCTGGCGCGGTATATCGTCGAACGCCGCCACTGATAACCGCGGCCTTTCGCGCCGCATATCGGCCAAGTTCGGCACCCTGCGTGGGCAGTTTGCACCGCTTGAGGTAAACTGCCGCCTCTTCTATACCTATAACGATTCGCCTGATGCCCACGACGTTTCAAGAGATTCCCCGCAAGCGCCCGTCCACGCCCCTGCTCGACCGTGCTGTCACGCCGGTCGGCCTGCGTCGACTGGGTGAAGCCGAGCTGGAAACCCTGGCCGATGAGTTGCGCCTGGAATTGCTCTACACGGTCGGCCAGACCGGTGGGCATTTCGGTGCCGGGCTGGGCGTCATCGAGCTGACCATCGCCTTGCACTACGTGTTCGACACTCCGGACGACCGGCTGGTGTGGGACGTGGGCCATCAGGCGTATCCGCATAAAATCCTCACGGGCCGCCGCGAGCGCATGGGCAGCCTGCGCCAGAAGGACGGCCTGGCCGCCTTCCCGCGCCGCTCCGAGAGCGAGTACGACACCTTTGGCGTCGGCCACTCCAGCACCTCCATCAGCGCCGCGCTGGGCATGGCGATTGCCGCCCGCCTGCAAGGCAGCGATCGCAAGGCGATTGCGGTAATCGGTGATGGCGCGCTGACCGCCGGCATGGCCTTTGAAGCACTGAACCACGCGCCGGAAGTGGATGCCAATATGTTGGTGATCCTCAACGACAACGACATGTCGATTTCGCGCAATGTGGGTGGCCTGTCCAATTACCTGGCAAAAATCCTCTCGAGCCGCACCTACGCCAGCATGCGCGAAGGCAGCAAGAAGGTGCTCTCGCGCCTGCCCGGCGCTTGGGAAATTGCCCGGCGTACCGAAGAATATGCCAAGGGCATGCTGGTGCCTGGCACCCTGTTCGAAGAGCTGGGCTGGAATTACATCGGCCCGATCGACGGCCATGACCTGCCGACCCTGATCGCCACGCTGCGCAATATGCGTGACCTCAAGGGCCCGCAGTTCCTGCATATCGTCACCAAAAAAGGCAAAGGCTTCGCTCCGGCAGAAGTCGACCCGATTGGTTACCACGCCATCACCAAGCTCGAACCTGTGGATGCGCCCGCCGCTGCGCCAAAAAAAGCCGGCGGGCCGAAGTATTCCGGCGTGTTTGGCGAATGGCTGTGCGACATGGCCGCCGCCGACCCACGCCTGGTGGGCATCACCCCGGCGATGAAGGAAGGCTCCGACCTGGTGGCGTTCAGCGAGCGTTTCCCGCTGCGCTACTTCGACGTGGCGATTGCCGAACAGCACGCGGTGACCTTCGCCGCCGGCATGGCCTGTGAAGGCGCCAAGCCCGTGGTAGCCATTTATTCCACCTTCCTGCAACGCGGCTATGACCAGCTTGTTCACGATGTGGCGGTGCAGAACCTCGACGTGCTGTTCGCCATCGATCGCGCCGGTTTGGTCGGCGAAGACGGCCCGACTCACGCGGGCAGCTTCGACTTGTCCTACCTGCGCTGCATCCCCGGCATGCTGGTGATGACCCCGAGCGACGAAAACGAGCTGCGCAAGATGCTCAGCACCGGCCACCTGTATAACGGCCCGGCTGCCGTGCGCTACCCGCGCGGCAATGGCCCGAATGCGCTGATCGAGAAAGACCTGGAGCCGATCGAGATTGGTAAAGGCATCGTACGTCGCCAGGGCAGCAAGACCGCGTTTCTGGTGTTTGGCGTGCAGTTGGCCGAAGCCCTGAAGGTCGCTGAGAAAATCGACGCTACCGTAGTCGACATGCGCTTCGTCAAACCGCTGGATGAGGCCCTGGTGCGTGAAATCGCCGCCAGCCATGAGCTGCTGGTGACCGTCGAAGAAAACGCCATCATGGGCGGCGCCGGTGCAGCAGTCAGTGAGTTCCTGGCGCGAGAGAACATCCTCAAGTCGGTGCTGCACCTGGGCTTGCCGGATGTGTATGTGGAACACGCCAAACCGGCGCAGATGCTGGCCGAATGTGGCTTGGATGAAGCCGGGATCGAGGCTTCGGTGCGCACGCGCATGGTGCTGCTGGGCCTGTAACCCCGTCTCCCGGTAGAAACCTGGACTAAATGTGGGAGCGGGCTTGCTCGCGAATGCAGAGTGTCAGTCAACCAAGATGTTGAATGTGCCACCGCTTTCGCGAGCAAGCCCGCTCCCACATTGGCTTTATGCCATTTTCAAACGCTATGGACGGCCCATGAATCGCCTTCGCTTTGCCTTGCCCCTGCTGCTGCTACCCACCATTGACGTGTTGGCCGACAGCTTCGAGCGCGACGACGCGCTCAAACTCTCCGACGTGGTGATCAGCGCCAACCGCCAGGTGCAGGCGCGTAACGACAGCAGCGCCGCCAACAGCGTGTTTACCCGCGACGACATCGACCGTTTGCAACCCACCAGCGTGAGCGACTTGCTCAGCCGTGTGCCCGGCGTGCAGGTGGTGCAAAGTGGTGGCCGTGGCAGCGTGACCAACGTGTATGTGCGCGGCACGTCCACTGCCCAGAGCCTGGTGTTGGTGGATGGTCAGCGCATCAGCAGCTCCACTACTGGCACCAGCAACCTGCAATACCTCAACATCGACCAGATCGAGCGCGTAGAAGTGCTGCGCGGCTCGCGCTCGGCGATCTACGGCAGCGATGCGATTGGCGGGGTGATTCAGATCTTCACCCGGCGCAACACCGAGTCCGGCCTGCAACCGCGCCTGCACGTGGGCTTTGGCAGCAATCAGACGTGGGAACGCAGCCTGGGGTTATCCGGCGGCGACCAGCAAACCCGCTTCAGCCTCGGCGCCAGCCTGGATGACACCGCCGGAATCAATCGTACACACACGTCGTACCCTAGCGATGGCGACCACGATGCTTATCGCAACCAGGCCATCAGTTTCAGCCTGAGCCACGCCTTCACCGATGACATCGACGCTGGCGTGAACGTGCTGGATAACCGTGGCAAAAGCGAATTCGATAACCCTTTTGGTCGCTATGACTCGCTCACGTACCAGAGCTTCCAGCAAAAACCCTACACAGACTTCACCGTCAGCAGCGTCAGCAGCTATGTCGATGCGCGCATCAACGATGTGTGGAAGTCTCGCCTGGAGCTGGGTCACAGCGAAAACCGCGAAAAGACCCTGGATAAACTCAGCGACGACCGCAGTGTGTTCAACACCTACCGCGACTCGCTGACCTGGCAGAACGATTTGACCCTCAATGATCAGAACAGCCTGATCCTGGGTGGCGACTGGTACGAAGACCGGGTCAACAGCAGCACGGTGCTCGCCGAAAACAGCCGCTGGAACCGTGCCGCATTTATCCAGCACCGCTTTGAAGCCCAATACTTTTCCACCGAGCTGGGCCTGCGCCGCGACCAGAACCAGCAGTTCGGCGGTCACAACAGCTGGAGCGGCACCCTGACCCTGCCGGTGAACCCGGATAACGACCTGTTGCTCAGTTACAGCGAAGGCTTCCGTGCACCGACCTTCAACGATCTTTACTACCCGGACGAATACGGCTTTAAAAACGCCAACCCGAACCTGAAACCCGAAACCTCCAAAAGCTATGAACTGCAGTGGCGTAGCCAGCTCAGCGATACCAGCCGCCTGGAAGCCTCGCTGTACCGCACCGATATCCAGGACGCCATCGTGTTCGGCAGCGACGGCCCGCAAAACGTCAGTTCGGCCCGCATCAATGGTTTTGAAGCCGCGCTCAAGCAAGAATTGTTCGGCTGGCAAGGCAGCCTTGGGCTGGCGATGATTGACCCACGCGACCGCGACACCGGCCACACATTGGCCCGCCGCGCCAGACGTACGGTGAGCCTGGATCTGGACCGCCAATTCGATCAGTTTGGCGTCGGCGCCAGCTGGCAAGCGGTGAGCAGCAGCTACGATGACCCGAAAAACCAACAACCGTTGGGCGGTTACGGGTTGCTGGGGCTTCGCGCCAACTGGGCAGTGAACCGTGAAGTCTCGCTGAACATGAAAGTCGATAACCTGCTGAACAAAGACTACAGCCGGGCGCTGTATCAGTATCAAGGCCAGCAATATGGCTACCGGGAAGAAGGCCGGGCGCTGTTGTTTGGAGTGACCTGGACGCCGGAACTCTAACGCCAGCGCGCACTGTCAATGATCAGTACTGCCTCTTGATTCGCTCGTTAGACGTCAGGCTGCCTGCCTCCACCACCTTGCTGCACGTTGAGTAGCCCCAGGCATTTGCCCAACCTTGCGAGGTGAACGAGACGAAATAATCGGCTTTTTTACCATCGCGCTCCAACGCGTAATCAAAACACTGCGAAGTGCCGCCACGGATCGAGGTGATTTTTGTGGGGGCTTGAATATTCAGCATGTCCTGCTTGGTGGTATCCATCGAAGAAGTCCGGTCCACCACAGGATGATTACCGAATGTCCTGATGTCTGAGATCGCTTGCGAGATCCCGCAGCCGCTCACTAGCGCCAATGCCAGAGCGGCACCGGCCAACGCCAATAGATAACGCATGATATGTCCTTGATCAGCTCGAATGGGAGAGCCGCGAAACTAGCACCCATAGGCAAGCAGATCGCCAGGCAAAATCCGATAGTTTTGACAGACTAATCGCACCGCAGCAGACGAAAATACAGCGATTCTCAGCGCTGGCCGGCCATTGCCTGACAGAGCTTCGCGATGGCCTCGATCATCTGCCCACTCGGCCGCTCCAGCCCCTTGTCGGGTACGACCTGCAGACGACCTTGAGCCACGGCCGCTATCTGAGGCCAGGCCTTCCATTCGTCGAGTTGCGCCTGATCGCCGGCCAGGATCAGTTCGGGGTTGCGCTGCAGCACTGACTCAACGCTGACCTGCGGCGCAGGCAGCTTGAGGTCGGCAAACACGTTGCGTGCGCCGCAAACCTGCAAGGCATCACTGATGATCTGCCCACCGCCCACGGTGTACAGCGGCTGGTTCCACACCTGGTAAAACACGCGTAACGGCTCGGCACGCTGATAGCGTTGGCGCAGTTCGGCCAGGCGCTGGCGTAACTGCGCAGCCAGCGTGCGACCCGCTGCTTCACGGCCCAGTTGTTGGGCGATGGCTTGGACCTGGGCCGTCAGTTGTTCAAGGCTATGGGGTTCAGCCACATAGACCGGGATATTCAGGCGCTGCAATTGTTCGCGCTGGGCCGGGCCGACACTGCCGGGCCAGAGCAGAATGAGGTCGGGCTTGAGGCTGAGCAGGCGCTCCATATTCAATTGGCCGTACTGCCCAACCGACGGCACCTGGGCCAATGCCGCTGGGCGCTCGCCGCCGTCGAGCACGCCCACCAGCAAGTCGGCGGCGCCCAGCTCGACCACGATTTCGGAGAGAGACGGCGCCAGGCTCACGACACGTTCAACCGCAATCGCCTGGGCACTGAACGCCAGCAGAACCGCCAGCCAATAGCGCCTCATCCCAGCTGGCGGGGGATGCGGTAGAGGTAAAACAGCACCAGCGTCGACAGCGCCAGCAGAAACAGCGGCACTGCTTCCAGGCCGACGAACACCGCCAACGCGCCGATCCAGGCCGGCAGCGCGGCTACCAGCAAAGCCGCACGCCGACGGGCCGCGAGGGTAATCCACGCAGCCGGTTCTTCGGGCGTATCGAGAGCTTTGGAAGTGGCGATCAGTGCGTGTTTATAGCCATGAAAATAACGCAGGCTCAGAAACATCGAGGCCACGCCGGCAATAAAGAACGGCATGGCCAACACAGGAAGCAGGGATTGGGCTTGCCCAAACACCAGGTTAAGCACGAACAGCGGGAGCAATGCCAGGGCCAGGTACTGCCACCAATTGAAGGACAGTCGCCGTTTCACCTGGCCACGGGTCACGCGCGGTCGACCTCGCCCTGATGCTCGTTGCCCATCATATGGTCGAGCTTGCTGGCTTTGGTGGCCAGGTAGAGCTTGTTGTGCGGGTTTTGCCCGGTGTGCAGCGGCACGCGCTCGGCCACGGTGATGCCCATCTCGGTCAAGGCTTTGACCTTGCGCGGGTTATTGGTCATCAAACGCAGGGATTTGACGCCCAAATGCTCCAGCATCGGCAGGCAGATCGCGTAGTCACGCTGGTCGGCGGCAAAGCCCAGGCGCTCGTTGGCTTCAACGGTATCGGCGCCGCCGTCTTGCAGCTCGTAGGCGCGGATCTTGTTCATCAGGCCAATGCCACGGCCTTCCTGGCGCAGGTACAGCAACACGCCACGGCCTTCACGGGCTATGGCGCGCATGGCCGCTTCCAGTTGCGAGCCGCAGTCACAGCGCTGGCTGAACAAGGCGTCACCGGTCAGGCATTCGGAATGCACACGGCCCAGCACCGGCGCGCCGTCGGCGATGTCCCCCAGGCTGAGCACAACGTGCTCGCGGCCGGTGGCTTCTTCGAGAAAGCCGTTCATGGTGAACGTGGCAAAGGGGGTAGGCAGCTTGGAAGCGGCGACGAAAACGACGGGCACCGTGTGCTCCTGATTTCAGATTTCACAGAGGGCGTCATTGTAACAGCAGGTTCCTACAGACGCTTAAGCTGAATTATCGCTGATAAAGATCAATAGGTTCGATTGGCCTTCGTCCTGGTTCTATGCAGGTCAGAACGGGTACGGCTGCTTCCAGTGTTCGAAAATCGGTTTCAGCTCGCCGCTCTTTACCAGTACAGCCATGCGTTGGTCGTACACCCTCATCAGTGCCCGGCCCCGCTCGGTGTCGGCAAAGCCTATGTAGAGCGGCAGTTCGGCTATATGAGTGAGCTTGAATTGCGCCGGGTTATCCGACTGGCTGAGCACGTATTTGGCTTCGGCGAGGGCATCTATGTAGAAGTCGGCGCGGCCGTGTTGCAGCATTGGCAGGATGCCGTCGCGACGTTCGATCTGGTTGAAGCGGCGAGCATTCGGCAAATACTCCTCGTACTTGTAGCCACGCACCCAGGCCAGGCGGTAATTGCCCAGCGTGGCGATGCTTGGCGCAGGTGTGGCTGCCATCCCGAGGGCGTAGATGTGGTCGGAATCGAAGTTCCAGTGCGGGTACAGAACGCCAGTGGCCTCATCGCGATAGGAACCGACCCAGCCATCCACCTCGCCACGCCGGGCCAGGCCGACCGAACGGGTATACGGCACGCTGCGGGTTTGCACGGTAATGCCCACCGGCTCGAAGATCTGGCGTAGCACATCCCAGGCCAGGCCCGTGCCGTCTTTGTTGGTGTAGTCGTTCCATTGCTCACTGGCCAGCATGATCTTGCCAGGCACCGAGGCTTCATCCGCCAGAACCTGGTATGCGAAAGCGCACAACACTATCAGCAGCCAACGGCGCACACCCATGGTGACAACCTCTCCTGCACTGGGGGAACCGTATAGAGGGTAGCGCAGGTCTGTCGCTTACGGCGTGTCGCGAAAATGCTGGTAGCCACGCACGGCTGGGGTGATGTCTTGCCCGGCGGCGTCCAGCAGCGTTACGCCCTGCCCTGCCGCAACCCGGCCAATCACATGGATCGGCCAGCCGCCCGCCAACAACGGCGCCAGCCTGGCCGGTGGCAGGGTGAACGCCAACACATAGTCGTCGCCGCCGCTCAATGCCGCCACACGAGCCTCGTCATCGCCAACAAACGCGAGCAACGCCTGGGATAACGGCAGCTTCTCCCGCTCAATCAGCAGCCGGACAGCCGAGGCCTTGGCGATATGCCCGCAATCGGCCAACAGTCCGTCGGAGATATCCATGGCCGCTGTCGCGTTACCTCGCAGGGCCAGGCCCAGAGACAATTGCGGTTGCGGCGACCAGTAATGGGCCAGCAGCGGACCCGCTATGGCAGCATCAGCCGTGCGCTGCCCCAACACCAACGGCAAAGCACCGGCAGCGTTACCCAGTTCGCCACCCACACACAGTAAGTCACCCGGCTGCGCACCGCTGCGAACCAACGCTTGCCCGGCCGGCACACGGCCAAACACGGTCAGGGTCAGGCTCAGCGGCCCGCGTGTGGTGTCGCCGCCCACCAGGCCCACGCCGCAGCTCTGCGCCATGGCGTTCAAACCCTGGGCATAGCGTTGCAGCCAATCGGCGTCGACAGTGGGTGTGGTGAGTGCGAGGGTGAAGGCCAGCGGGTGGGCGCCCATGGCGGCCAAGTCGCTGACTGCCACGGCCAACGAGCGCTGGCCGAGCAGGAACGGGTCACACGGGTCGGCAAAGTGCACGCCAGCCACCAGCGTATCGGTGGAGATTGCCAACTGCTCCCCGGCGGGGAGCGCCAGCAAGGCGCAGTCGTCGCCGATCCCCAGGGCAATACCTTCGCCGCCCTGCGCACAGGGCGCGGCGGCGAAATAGTTGCGGATCAGCTCGAACTCACCCATTCGGGACTCAAGCGACTTAGCGCTTGTGTTCCTTCACTTCGGCTTCACGCAGGCGCGGGGCCAGCTTGTCGAGCACGCCGTTGACGAACTTGTGGCCGTCGGTCGAACCGTAGACTTTCGCCAGCTCGATACCTTCGTTGATCACCACGCGGTACGGCACGTCGACGCGCTTGAGCAGCTCCCAGGTGGACAGGCGCATCACGCACAGTTCAACCGGGTCGAGTTCTTCGATGGTCAGGTCCAGGCATGGCGCCAGAGCCGTGTCGATCTCGGTCAGGTTGGCATGCACACCGTGCAGGATGTCGTGGAAGTAGCTCTGGTCGGCGAACGTAAAGTCGTTATCGACGCGAAACTGCGCTTCGATTTCGTTCAGCGAAGCGCCCGCCAGCAGACGCTGGTACAGCGCCTGGGTCGCGAGTTGACGCGCTTTACGACGCTTTTCGCTTTTGGATGGCTTGCCGGCGTCGGCTGGACGCGGATCCTGAGGGTTGAACTGATCGCTCTCGTCGGAAATCACTTGGCCTCCAACTGCGACAGCAGGCTGACCATTTCCAGTGCGGACAGGGCAGCTTCAGCGCCCTTGTTACCGGCCTTGGTGCCGGAACGTTCGATGGCTTGCTCGATGGAATCTACGGTCAGTACGCCGAAAGCGACTGGCACGCCGAACTCCATGGACACCTGGGCCAGGCCCTTGGTGCATTCGCCGGCCACGTATTCGAAGTGCGGAGTACCGCCACGAATGACCGCGCCCAGGGCGATGATTGCCGCGTATTCACCCTGCTGTGCAACTTTTTGCGCAACCAGTGGAATTTCGAAGGCGCCAGGGGCGCGGATGATAGTGATGTCGCTCTCGCTCACACCGTGGCGAACCAGGGCATCCACGGCACCGCTTACCAGGCTTTCAACCACGAAGCTGTTGAAGCGGCCAACCACCAGGGCATAGCGGCCTTTGGGGGCGATGAAGGTACCTTCGATGGTCTTCAGGGTCATTCGACAAATCTCTTAAAGAGCCGGGACGCGAAAAGTGCGTCCCTCAGTGATGATTTAACCGCGAACAAGGGGCAGAAAACGCCGGCCTTTATTCGGAGGGCACGTATTCTACAACTTCCAGATCGAATCCGGATATCGCATTAAATTTCATCGGTGCGCTCATCAGGCGCATTTTGCGCACACCGAGGTCACGCAGGATCTGCGAACCGGCACCGACAATGCTGTAGGTGGTCGGTGTTTTAACCTGGGTGTGCTCGGCGGCTTCACGAATATGTGCCAGCAATACATCGCCATCCACCGGGTTGCCGAGCAGCAACACCACACCGCTGCCAGCCTCGGAAACCGCGGCCATGGCGGCGCGCAGGCTCCAGCGGCCCGGCTGCTTGACCATCAGCAGGTCGCGCAGCGGGTCCATGTTATGCACGCGCACCAGGGTCGGCTCTTCGGCGCAAATATGCCCCAAGGTCAGGGCCATGTGCACGTCGCCTTCGACGGAATCACGGTAGGTCACCAGGTTGAACTGGCCCAGTTCGCTGTCCAGCGGCTGCTCGGCAATCCGCTGAACGGTACGTTCGTGGATCATGCGGTAGTGAATCAGGTCGGCAATGGTGCCGATCTTGATGCCGTGCTCAGCGGCAAACGCCTCGAGTTCGGCGCGACGGGCCATGGTGCCGTCGTCGTTCATCACTTCGCAGATCACCCCGCTCGGCTCGAAACCGGCCATGCGCGCCAGGTCGCAGGCGGCCTCGGTGTGGCCGGCACGCGCGAGGGTGCCGCCCGGCTGGGCCATCAGCGGGAAAATATGGCCCGGGCTGACGATGTCTTCGGCCTTGGCGTCTTTGGCCGCAGCGGCTTGCACCGTGCGGGCGCGGTCTGCGGCGGAAATGCCAGTGGTGACGCCGGTGGTCGCTTCAATCGATACGGTGAACTTGGTGCCGAAACCTGAACCATTGCGCGGCGCCATCAACGGCAGCTTGAGCAGCTCGCAGCGCTCGCGGCTCATGGGCATGCAGATCAGCCCACGGGCGTGCTTGGCCATAAAGTTGATGTGCTCGGGCTTGCACGCCTCGGCGGCCATGATGATATCGCCTTCGTTCTCGCGATCTTCGTCATCCATCAGGATGACCATCTTGCCTTGGCGGATGTCTTCAACCAGTTCTTCGATGCTATTGAGCGCCACGCGGCACCCCCTTGGTCAGGATTTCAGGTAGCCGTTAGCGGCCAGAAAGCTTTCAGTGATGTTCCCGCGCCCTTGTAAAGAGTCAGGCTCAGCTGCCTTATCGCCCATAAGCAGGCGCTCCAGGTAACGGGCAAGCAAGTCGACTTCCAGGTTCACCCGGCGACCTGGCTGGTACGACGCCATGATGGTTTCGCTCAGGGTGTGCGGGATGATGGTCAGTTCGAATTCGGCGCCATTCACGGCGTTCACGGTCAGGCTGGTGCCGTCGACGGTGATCGAGCCTTTATGGGCGATGTACTTGGCCAGTTCTTTCGGCGCGCGGATACGAAATTCCACGGCGCGCGCGTTTTCGCTGCGTGCAACCACTTCGCCGACGCCGTCGACATGGCCGCTGACCAGGTGGCCGCCCAAACGGGTAGTCGGGGTCAGGGCTTTTTCCAGATTGACCGGGCTGCCGGCTTTGAGATCGTTCATCGCGGTGCAGTCCAGGGTTTCCCGGCTGACGTCAGCAGCAAAGCCGTTACCCGGCAACTCGATGACGGTCAGGCACACGCCGCTGACGGCGATGCTATCGCCCAGTTTGACGTCGCCGAGGTCGAGCTTGCCGGTTTCAACCAGCAGGCGCACGTCGCCGCCTTTGGGGGTCATGGCGCGGATGCTGCCGATGGATTCGATAATGCCGGTGAACATGGCCTTCTCCTGGAAAACGGTGCGGGCGCTGGAGCGCCCGGTCAGAATTATACGCTCGCTGGTGGTAGCGGGATGGCAGTGACTCGCCAGTCGTCGCCTACAGCGCGCATTTCAGTGATCTTGAGTTGGGGGGTATCGGCCAGTTTCTCAAGCGGCCAGTCCAGCAAAGGCCGGGCGGCGGAGCCCAGGAACTTACCGGCGACGAAAATCACGTATTCGTCGACCAGGCCTTGTTGGGCAAACGCGCCTGCCAGGCTTGGGCCGGCTTCTACCAACACCTCGTTAACACCACGGGCAGCCAGCGCCACCAGGGCCGAACGCAGGTCGACCTGCCCTTCAACGCCCGGCACCACCAGGCATTCAGGGCCACGTGGGAACTGGTTTTCCGGGGTGACGCAAGTGATGACCAGCGCCGGGCCAGCCTTGAAGAACGGTGCGTTGAGCGGCACCCGCAGGCGGCCGTCGATCAGCACGCGCAATGGCGGGCGCGACATGGCCAGAGCGGTGGTTTCGGCGTCCAGGCCCAACTCGGCGGCGCGCACGGTCAGGCGCGCACCATCGGCCAGCACCGTGTCGGCGCCGGTCAGCACCACACTGGCCTCGGCGCGCAGGCGCTGCACGGCGGCGCGGGCAGCCGGCCCGGTGATCCATTGGCTTTCGCCGCTGGCCATCGCGGTACGGCCGTCCAGGCTCATCGCCAGCTTGACCCGCACAAACGGCAGGCCGTGTTCCATGCGCTTGAGGAAGCCGGGGTTCAGCGCGCGCGCTTGTTGTTCGAGTACGCCGCTGTGGGTTTCGATACCAGCTTGAGCCAAGCGCTGCAGGCCGCGCCCGGCGACCTCCGGGTTCGGGTCCTGCATTCCGGCCACTACGCGTGCCACACCGGCGGTCACCAGTGCATCGGCGCAGGGCGGCGTGCGCCCATGGTGGCTGCACGGTTCGAGGGTCACGTACACCGTGGCGCCACGGGCCTTGTCACCGGCGGCGCGCAGGGCGTTCGGCTCTGCGTGGGGCTCGCCGGTGCGTTCATGCCAGCCTTCGCCGACAATCTGCCCATCCCGCACAATCACGCAGCCCACCCGTGGGTTGGGGTGGGTGGTGTACAGGCCTTTGCGCGCCAGTTCGAGGGCGCGGGCCATGTAATGGGCGTCGAGGACGGCTTGTTCGGCAGACGGAGGGTTCATTCTTTGGCAGGCTCACGGGCCAGGCGGTCGATCTCTTCGCGGAACTCATTGAGGTCCTGGAAGCGTCGATACACCGAGGCGAAACGGATATAGGCGACTTCGTCGAGCTTTTGCAACTCGCCCATCACCAGCTCTCCAACCACCAGGCTCTTGACCTCGCGCTCGCCGGTGGCGCGCAGCTTGTGCTTGATATGCACCAGCGCCGCCTCCAGCCGCTCGACACTCACCGGGCGTTTTTCCAGGGCGCGCTGCATACCGGCACGCAGTTTTTCTTCGTCGAAAGGCTGGCGGCTGCCGTCGGATTTGATCAGACGTGGCAACACCAGTTCGGCGGTTTCGAAGGTGGTGAAACGTTCACCGCAGCCAGAGGCCAGGCATTCGCGCCGGCGGCGTACTTGATCGCCCTCGGCGACCAGACGCGAGTCAATGACCTTGGTGTCGTTGGCACCGCAGAAGGGACAGTGCATGGTTGGCAGGCAACAAAAAATGGGAGGGCCATGGTAGCGCATCCCCGTGGCAAGACAAGCCATAGCCTTTACGGTATATAGGCTGACTATTATGTTTCATATTTTTTAAGCCACGGATTTTGTCCTTTCTGGAGCCGTACATGCAGTTACGACCACTTGTTTTACTCGCCCTGTTCAGTTTTCTGGTCGCCTGCAGCAGCCAAGCCCCGAAACCATCGACACCGCAACCGACGCCCGTTCAAGAGAAAAAAGTGCCGGGCATTGAAGACCTCGGCCCTTTGCCGGCTTACCAGCGTGAAATCAACGGCACCCTGAATGGCGTGCCGGCCAACGCCGAAGTCGAACTGGCCCTGCTGGTGATCGATGAACGCAACCGCCCGCAACAACTGCTCGCCAGCAGCGTACTCAGCGGCAACGGTAAGCCCCTGGCCTTCCGCCTGCGTTTCAACCCAGAAGCTTTCCCAGCCGGTGCACGGGTTGAACTGCGCGGTCGCGCCAGCCAGTCTGGCCAGTTGATCCTGCACCTGCCCGCTGTGCGCATCACCCAGGCGATCACCCAAACCACCGGCCCGCTGCAATTCGTCCCGGCGCCATGACGCCACCGTTGGGCCTGCAGCGCGCCCTGAGCGAACTGATCGGCGACGCGCAACTGCTGCCCTGCCCGCTGCCGGGCACGGAGCTGTCGTTGTGGCTGCTTGATGCGGGCAACATGGACCGTGCCTTCAGCCAGGAAGAGACCCGGCGCATCCTGCATGAACCGCCATATTGGAGTTTTTGCTGGGCCAGCGGCTTGGCATTGGCGCGCTTCCTGGCGACGAATCCCGAGTGGGTGGCGGGCAAACGCGTGCTGGATTTTGGCGCCGGTTCCGGTGTGGCCGCGATTGCTGCGGTTAAAGCGGGCGCGCTGGAAGTGGTGGCCTGCGATCTTGACCCGCTGGCCCTGGCCGCCTGCCGGGCAAATGCCGAACTCAATGGTGTGGAGCTGGGTTACTCAGCCGACTTTTTCGCCGAGGCCGACCGCTTCGACCTGATCCTGGTGGCCGACGTGCTCTACGACCGCGCCAACCTGCCGCTGCTCGACCACTTCCTGACACGCGGCCGCGAAGCGCTGGTGGCCGACTCACGGGTACGCGACTTCCAGCACCCGGATTATCAGCGCCTGGGCATCCTTGATGCGCTGACGCTGCCGGACCTGGCTGAGCCTTGGGAGTTTCGCAAGGTGAGCCTGTACCATTCGCGGCGCGCTTGAGGCCATCGCGGGCAAGCCCGCTCCCACAGTTGACCGCATTCTCCAGCAGGGGGTGGCTTGCACTCATCATGCTTTCAGCCAACCTCGCCAGCCCTTATAGTTGCCCCATTCCCGCTTTATTCGAGACGCCCCATGAGTGAGCCCACGCCGTACATCTTCGACGCCACCACTGCTACGTTCGACCAGGCAGTGATTCAGAACTCATTCGAAAAACCCGTGCTGGTGGATTTCTGGGCCGAGTGGTGCGCGCCGTGCAAGGCGCTGATGCCGATGCTGGCGAAAATCGCCGAGAGTTATCAGGGCGAGTTGCTGCTGGCCAAGGTCGATTGCGAAGCCGAGCAGGATATCGTTGCGCGTTTTGGCATTCAAAGCCTGCCCACGGTGGTGCTGTTCAAGGACGGCCAGCCGGTGGACGGGTTTGCCGGGGCACAACCGGAGTCGGCCGTGCAAGCGATGCTCGAGCCACACGTGAAGATGCCGCCACCGAAGGCGGCTGACCCGTTGGAACAGGCCCAGGCGTTGTTTGCCGAAGGCCGTATCAGCGATGCCGAAACGGTGCTGGTGGCGCTGCTGGGTGAAGACAACACGAACGCCGCCGCGCTGATTCTGTACGCACGCTGCCTGGCAGAACGTGGTGAGCTGGGCGAAGCCCAAACCGTGCTCGACGCGGTGAAAAGCGACGATCACAAAGCCGCCCTCGCCGGCGCCAAGGCGCAAATCACCTTCCTGCGCCAGGCCGCCGACCTGCCGGATGCCGCCGACTTGAAAAGCCGCCTGGCGCAAGACCCGCAGGACAATGAAGCTGCCTACCAACTGGCGATTCAGCAACTGGCGCGCCAGCAATACGACGCCGCGCTGGAAGGCTTACTCAAGCTGTTTATCCGCAACCGCAGCTACAGCGAAGGCCTGCCGCACAAGACCTTGCTGCAAGTGTTCGAACTACTGGGCAATGAACACCCGCTGGTCACGGTGTACCGTCGCAAGTTGTTCGCCGCGCTGTATTAATCGCCGATCCAACTGTACAGCGGCGTATCCCCGCCGCTGGCCACTTTCACACGGGCACTGTGGCGCAGGCGTACCAGCAGGCGTTTGCCTGAGGCCGCATCACCGGCCAAGCCCTCAAGCTGATCAAGCAACTCAAGCCCATTGAGTTGCCCGGCCTTGCGCAACAGGTCCTGGGCGTTCTGCCACAAATCATCGTTGTGTTTGACCGGCGCAACAGCGGGCGTACTCGGCGCCGGTGTTGCCTGCAAGTGGGCGCCCAGGCGCGCCCAATCGCCGTCATCGAGTTCCAGGGTCAAATCCACCGGCAAGTCACCGACGGTTCCACGAATTCGCAACATCGCACTTACTCCCGCAGTTTTCCGACCCGCATGCTCCCACGCGACTTGCGCAACGCCAAGCGGGCGTTCAAACTGGCGCGAATATTGTTATAAGATCACATAACAAAACTTTCATCTTATGGAGCCTTCTCATGCGCCGTCTGCTGCTTGCCCTGCCGTTTGCCCTGCTGCCCCTGGCCATCGCCCACGCCGCCGATGAACACGATCATGAGCATGAACACGGCAGCCTTGGCGCGCACGAGCATGGTGTCGGCCGCCTCAATGCGGTACTCGACGGCCAGGCGCTTGAGCTGGAGTTCGACAGCCCGGCCATGAACCTTGTGGGCTTTGAACATCAGGCCACCACGCCTGCCGACAAAACCAAGGTCGCCGCCGCGCGCAAGCAGCTGGAAAACCCGCTGGCGCTGTTCAACCTGCCCAAATCTGCCGGTTGTGTAATCAGCACCCAGGAACTCAACAGCCCGTTGTTCGGCGACAAGCCTGAAGCCGATCATGATGAAGACGATGACGACCACGCCACCGATGGCAAAGGCGCCGCCGCCCACGAACATCATCACGACCACAGCGAAATCCACGCCCACTACCAGTTCACCTGCGCCACGCCGACGGCCCTGAGCAACCTCGACCTGACTCAAGTGTTCAAGACCTTCCCTGCCACCCAGAAGATTCAGGTACAACTGATCGGCCCAAGCGGCCAGCAAGGTGTTGAAGCGACGGCCACCGCAGCCACCCTGAAATTCTGAGTTCACATGACCCAAGCACTGATCGAACTGTCTGACCTGGGCTTTAACTGGCCCGGCCACCCGCAGTTGCTGGACATCCCCGCGTTCCGCCTGGAAGCGGGAGAAACCCTGTTTCTCAAAGGCCCGAGCGGCAGTGGCAAAACCACCTTGCTCGGGCTGTTGGGCGGCGTGCAGAAACCCAGCCAGGGCAGCATTCGCCTGCTCGGCCAGGAGCTGACCGAACTCTCGGCCGGTGCCCGCGACCGCTTCCGCGTTGATCACACGGGTTACATCTTTCAGCAATTCAACCTGCTGCCGTTTCTCTCCGTGCGCGAGAACGTCGAGTTGCCGTGTCACTTTTCCAAGCTGCGTGCGCAGCGGGCGACTCAGCGCCATGGCAGTGTCGACCAGGCCGCCGCGACCTTGCTGGCGCATTTGGGCTTGAAGGACAAAGACCTGCTGGAGCGCCGCGCCGACTCGCTGTCCATCGGCCAGCAACAGCGCGTCGCCGCTGCCCGTGCGTTGATCGGCCAACCGGAACTGGTGATCGCCGACGAACCCACCTCGGCCCTCGACTACGACGCCCGCGAAGCGTTTATCCGGCTGTTGTTCGCCGAATGCCGCGAAGCCGGCGCCAGCCTGTTGTTTGTCAGCCATGACCAGAGCCTCGCGCCGCTGTTCGACCGCCACCTGTCGCTGGCCGAACTCAATCGCGCCGCCACGCCCGCAGAGGTTTGAGATGTATCTGTTCCGTCTAGCCATGGCCAGCCTGGCTAACCGCCGCTTTACCGCGATCCTCACCGCCTTCGCCATCGCCCTTTCCGTGTGCCTGTTGCTCGCGGTGGAACGCGTGCGCGTAGAGGCGCGCAACAGTTTCGCCAGCACCATCAGCGGCACTGACCTGATCGTCGGCGCCCGCTCCGGCTCGGTCAACTTGCTGCTGTACTCGGTATTCCGCATCGGCAACGCCACCAATAACATTCGCTGGGACAGCTTCGAGCACTTCGCCGCCAGCCCGCAGGTGAAATGGGCGATCCCGATTTCCCTCGGCGACTCGCACCGTGGCTATCGCGTAATGGGTACCAACGAGTCCTACTTCGAGCATTACCAATACGGCCGCAAGCAGAACCTCGAACTGGCCAGCGGCCGCGCCTTCGCCACTGACCCGTTTGAAGTGGTACTCGGCGCCGAAGTGGCGGATGCGCTGCACTACAAGCTTGGCGACAAGCTGGTGCTGGCCCACGGTGTAGCAGTGGTCAGCCTGGTCAAGCACGATGACAAACCCTTCACCGTGGTCGGCATTCTCAAGCGCACCGGTACGCCGGTGGACCGCACGCTGCACATCAGCCTCGGCGGCATGGAGGCCATCCATATCGATTGGCACAACGGCGTGCCGGCCCAGGGCAAAGGCCGTATCAGTGCTGATCAAGCACGCAACATGGACCTCACGCCGCAAGCGATCACCGCGTTTATGCTCGGCCTGAACAACAAGATTTCCACCTTCGCGCTGCAACGCGAGATCAATGAATTCCGAGGCGAGCCGATGCTGGCGATCCTGCCCGGCGTGGCGCTGCAAGAGCTGTGGAGCATGATGGGCACCGCCGAAAAAGCGCTGTTCGTGATCTCGCTGTTCGTGGTGCTGACCGGTTTGATCGGCATGCTTACGGCGATTCTCACCAGCCTCAATGAACGCCGCCGCGAGATGGCGATTTTGCGTTCGGTGGGCGCACGGCCGTGGCACATTGCGACACTGCTGATCTTCGAAGCCTTCGCGCTGGCCTTGTCTGGCGTAGTGGCGGGCGTGGGTCTGCTGTACCTGTGCATCGCGGCGTCACGTGGGTATTTGCAGGCCAACTACGGCCTGGACCTGCCGATGTCGTGGCCAAGTGAATATGAATGGACCTTGCTCGCCGGTATCCTGGCCGCCGCGCTGTTGATGGGCAGCGTGCCCGCGTGGCGCGCCTATCGGCAATCTTTGGCCGATGGCCTGTCCATACGTTTATGAGGAAGCTGTCGATGCGTCGTGCCCTGTTTGCGCTGTTGCTGCTGGTGGTGGTGCCCGCCTGGGCCGACGAGCAGCCCAAGGACCTGTCGTGGCAGGAAATGATCCCGCCGGACGCGCCGCCGGAAATCCCCAATATGAAACCGCTGCACGACCTGTCGAACATGGCCGATGCGCTCTCGGTTGAGGCGGCGCCTGCGGCCAAACAGGAACTGCCCAACGCGCCGGTGGTGCAGAGCCTTAACGGCAAGCACATCCGTTTGCCGGGCTATATCGTGCCGCTGGAAGTCAGCGAAGAAGGCCGCACCACCGAGTTTTTGCTGGTGCCGTACTTTGGCGCGTGCATCCACGTGCCGCCGCCACCATCGAACCAGATCGTGCATGTGAAAAGCGAAGTCGGCGTGAAGCTTGATGAGCTGTATCAGCCCTATTGGATCGAAGGTGCGATGCAGGTCAAGCCGTCTTCCAGTGAGCTGGCCGATGCCGGTTACCAGATGGATGCCGAGAAGATTTACGTCTACGAACTGCAGGAATAACGCTGATCGAGCTTTCATTGAGCTGAGTCAAAAGATCGGACGGAACGATCTTTACCATTGGACGTACAACTTTTAACGTCCTTTTGGAGCTCCCATGAACAAGTCTCTGCTCGGCGCGTCCCTCTTCGCGCTTGCCCTCGCCGCCCCTGTCGCACACGCTCACGAAGCGGGCGACATTCTGGTTCGTGCCGGTGCAATCACCGTGAACCCGAAAGCAGACAGCGGCCATGTGAAGGTTGACCAAGGCCCATTGGCCGGCACCAACCTGGGCGGCAAGGCGACCATGAGCAGCGACACCCAATTGGGCCTCAACTTCGCCTACATGATCACCAACCACATCGGCATCGAACTGCTGGCCGCCACGCCGTTCGAGCATGATGTGAAGATCAAGAACACCGCCCTGGGCGCCGCCAATGGCAAGCTCGGTACGCTGAAGCACCTGCCGCCGACCTTGAGCGTCGTGTACTACCCGCTGGACAACAAGTCCGCGTTCCAGCCGTATGTAGGCGCCGGTATCAACTACACCTGGATCTACGACGAGCACGTCGGCAGCCGCGCCGAACAAGCCGGTTTCAGCAACTTCAAGGCCGAAAACTCCTGGGGCTGGGCCGCGCAGATCGGCGCCGACTACATGATCAACGACAAGTGGATGATCAACGCCCAGGCGCGTTACATCGACATCAGCACCAAGGCGACGGTGGATAACAATGCGCTGGGCCAAGGCACACGTGCCAAGGTCAATGTGGATGTTGACCCGATGGTTTACATGGTGGGTATTGGTTACAAGTTCTAATCCCGGCTCAAGCACCACTGCATAACCCCTGTGGGAGCGGGCTTGCTCGCGAAAGCGGTCATTCAGTCAACATATCAGTCGACTGAACCACCGCTTTCGCGAGCAAGCCCGCTCCCACATTTTGGTTTTGCAGGGTGTCAGCTATGGCGGTAGAGCCTCCCCACACAAAACCTGCCTCCCACATTGGGTTTTGTGCGGTGTCAGCCGTGCCGGTAGAACCGGTCCAGCAACGCCGGTAACCCCGCCCGCCACGCCCGTGGCTTGATGCCGAAGGTGTGGAGGATTTTCTTGCAGGCCAGCACCGCGTGCTGCGGCTCGTCCGCCGCATCCGGCCGCGCCGCGTGGGCCTGGGCGGTGGGCGACTCGATCGCCAGCGGGTGAAAATTGCGCGCTTCGGTAAGGATCGCCTGGCCCAGCGCCAACGGCGTGGTCGCTTCGTGGCCAGCGTAGTGATAGGTGCCCCACAGCGGCGCCGCGCAATCGAGTTGCTTGAGCACCGAAATGATCACCCGCGCCGCGTCGTCCACCGGCGTCGGGTTGCCGCGCCGGTCATCGGCCATCAGCAATTCATCCGGCTTCTCGGCACGCGCCAGGAAGCGCCCAAGGGTGCCATCAACACTGTCATCCAGCAGCCAGCCAAACCGCAGCAGCACATGTTGCGGGCAAGTGGCGCGCACGCTCTGCTCGATCCGCCACAGCGCCTGACCACGCAGGCCCAGGGGCACCGGCTCGTCTTTTTCGCTGTAGGCGGTGGCGCGGGAGCCATCGAACACGCGGTAGCTGGACGGTTGCAGCAAGGTGATGTTGTGGTGCTGGCACAGTTCGGCCAGGCGTTCGATGGCGAACTCCTGTGCGGCCAGACGTGTTTCGCTGACTGCTTCGGCCTGGAACCAGTCGAAATAGTAGGCGAGGTTGATCAGCGCATCGGGACGGGTGTCGTCGAGCAATTGGGTGAGGCTCGCGGCATCCCAGCCGTCTTGGGGCGGTTTAGGTGCGAGGAAACCGATGTCTTCCTCTGCACCGAGGCGAATCAGCGCCTGCCCGAGGGCATTCCCGCCGCCCAGTAACATAAGGCGCATTCGCATAGATTGAGCAGGCCCGGTCTGTTTGGAACGATGGTTATTATCGGCAGGCGTGTGCGCCTTGCCGTAGGTTGTTGCCAGAATCGTTGCATTTTGCGGGTTTGTAGCGCAACCGTCACGGACAAAGTACCTGATTGCAACTTGTTGGAATGGGCAGTATCAATCAATAGATGAACCTTCCCGAATCAACCGACACGGTATTGGACGGCTTCCACCTCGCCGTCAGTGCCTGGTTTGGCAACACCTTCCCCTCGGTGACCGGCGCCCAGGCCCAGGCGTGGCCGCTGATCCGCGAACGCCGCTCAACCTTGATCGCCGCGCCCACAGGCTCCGGTAAGACCCTGACCGCGTTCCTGGCGGTGCTCGATGACCTGGTGCACCAAGGCTTGGCCAATGGCGGGCAACTGCCGGATGAGACGCTGGTGGTGTACGTGTCGCCGCTCAAGGCGCTGTCCAACGATATCCAGATCAACCTGCAAAACCCGCTGGCCGGTATCACCGCGCAATTACAGGCGCAGGGCCTGCCGCCGCTGACTGTCCGCACCGCCGTGCGCACCGGCGACACCCCGCAAAAAGACCGCGCACTGATGCGCAAACGGCCGCCGCATATCCTCGTCACCACGCCGGAATCGCTCTACGTATTGCTGGGTTCGGACTCCGGTCGGCAGATGCTGGCCAGCACGCGCACGGTGATCGTCGACGAAATCCATGCGATCGCCGCCGGCAAACGCGGCAGCCACCTGGCCCTTAGCCTGGAGCGCCTGCAAGGTTTATGCAGCGAGCCGCTCACCCGTATCGGCCTGTCGGCCACGCAAAAGCCTATCGAGGCGGTGTCGCGCTTTTTGGTCGGCAGCGGGCGTGAGTGCGCCATCGTCGATATCGGCCACGCACGCCCCCGCGACCTGGATATCGAAGTACCGCCGGTGCCGCTCTCGGCAGTGATGGCCAACGATGTGTGGGAGTTGGTCTACGACCGCCTCGCCACGCTGGCCCGCGAACACCGCACTACGCTGGTGTTCGTCAATACCCGGCGCCTGGCCGAACGCTTGGCCCGGCACTTGAGCGAGCGTTTGGGCAAGACCGCCGTGGCCGCGCACCACGGCAGCCTGGCCAAAGAGCTGCGCCTGGACGCCGAGCAACGGCTCAAGGCCGGCGGGCTGCAAGTGCTGATCGCCACCGCGTCGCTGGAGTTGGGGATTGATATCGGTGAGGTCGACCTGGTGTGCCAGATCGGCTCGCCCGGTTCCATTAACGGTTTTCTGCAAAGGGTCGGGCGTTCCGGTCACCAGGTCGGCGGCACGCCCAAGGGGCGACTGTTCGCCACCACCCGCGATGACTTGATCGAATGCGCCGCCCTGCTCGACTGCGTGCGGCGCGGCGAACTGGATACCTTGCACATCCCCATTGCCCCGCTGGACGTGCTGGCCCAACAGATCATCGCCGAAGTCAGCGCCCGCGAATGGCCGGAACAGGCGCTGCTGGCCCTTATCCGCCGCGCCTCACCCTACGCCGCACTGGATGAGCGCCACTTTCAGGCACTGCTGCACATGCTCGCCGACGGCTATAACGGCCGCCAAGGCATCCGCAGCGCCTACCTGCACCGTGACGCAGTGACCCACACCCTGCGCGCCCGCCGTGGCGCCAAACTCACCGCTGTAACCAGCGGTGGCACCATCCCCGACAACGCCGACTACAGCGTATTGCTGGAACCCCAGAGCCTGAACATCGGCAGCGTCAACGAAGACTTCGCGGTGGAAAGCATCGCCGGGGATATCTTCCAGCTCGGTAATACGTCCTACAGAATTTTGCGGGTAGAAAGCGGCAAGGTCCGTGTCGAAGATGCCCACGGCCAGCCGCCGACCATTCCCTTCTGGCTGGGTGAAGCGCCGGGGCGCAGCAACGAGTTGTCGGCGGCAGTCGCGCGTTTTCAGGGGCAGTTGGACGCCCTGCTCAGCACCACGCCCGGTGACCTGCAACCCGCACAAGACTGGCTCACCACCAGCCTTGGCCTGAACCGCGCCAGCGCCGAACAGATCCT
The DNA here is from genome assembly GCF_005938045.2 of Pseudomonas sp. KBS0710. GTDB lineage: Bacteria > Pseudomonadota > Gammaproteobacteria > Pseudomonadales > Pseudomonadaceae > Aquipseudomonas. The sequence continues at coordinate 48,435 of NZ_VCCF02000002.1, forward strand.
TGACTACCTGGCCCGTGCGCGCCTGGCGCTGAGCGCATTACCGTCCCAGGACACGTTGATCATGGAGCGGTTTTTCGACGAGTCCGGCGGCACTCAGTTGATCATCCACACGCCGTTCGGCAGCCGCATCAACCGCGCGTGGGGCCTGGCGCTGCGCAAGCGTTTTTGCCGCACGTTCAACTTTGAATTGCAGGCGGCGGCCAGTGAGAATGCAATCGTGCTGTCACTGTCCACCAGCCACAGTTTTGAGCTGGATGAAGTATGGCGCTATGTGAACAGCAACAGCGCCGAGCACCTGCTGATCCAGGCCGTGCTGGATGCGCCACTGTTTGGCGTGCGCTGGCGCTGGAATGCCGGTGTGGCCCTGGCGTTGCCGCGCTTCACCGGCGGGCGCAAAGTGGCGCCGCAGATCCAGCGCATGAAAAGCGAAGACCTGATCGCCAGCGTGTTTCCCGACCAGATTGCCTGCCTGGAAAACCTTGCCGGCGAGCGCGAAGTCCCCGAACACCCGCTGGTGGAGCAAACCCTCGACGACTGCCTGCACGAAGCCATGGACAGCGAGGGTTGGCTGACGCTGTTGCGGCGCATGGAACGCGGCGAAGTGCGCCTGATCAGCCGCGACCTGCCCGCGCCCTCGCCCATGGCCGCCGAAATTCTCAGCGCACGGCCCTACACCTTTCTCGACGACGCACCGCTGGAGGAGCGCCGCACCCAGGCCGTGCTCAACCGTCGCTGGAGCGACCCGCACAGTACCGACGACCTTGGCGCGCTGGACGCCGAGGCCATTGCCGGCGTGCAAGAAGAAGCCTGGCCCGCGCCCCATGGCCTGGATGAAATGCATGAGGCGTTGATGAGCCTTTCGTGTATCGCCGGTAACGAAGTCACGCCGCAATGGGCCGAGTGGTTGCACGCCTTGGCCAACGGCGGGCGCGCCTATCAACTGGACAATGGCCTGTGGGTGGCGGTGGAACGCCTGAGTTGCCTGCAAGCGGTCTATCCGAACGGCTTGCCGTTATTGCCGGGCTTCGATGAACCCTGGACCTTTGACGATGCACTGGCCGAGGTGCTGCGCGCGCGCCTTGGCGGGTTCGGCCCGTTGACCCTGGCCGAGATCGCCACGCCGCTGGCCCTGCCGGCCGCTGACATCAGCCAGGCACTCGCGCGTCTGGAGCAGGAAGGCTACGTACTGCGCGGCCGTTTCAGCCCCGGCGCTACCCAGGAACAATGGTGCGAGCGGCATTTGCTCGCGCGTATCCATCGCTACACAGTCAAGCGTTTGCGCCGGGAAATCGAGCCGGTGGCGCTGCAGGACTTCATGCGCTTTCTGTTCGATTGGCAGCACCTGTCCGACGGTACTCGTGGCCTGGGCAGCGCAATGTTGCCGCAGATCGTCGGGCAGTTCGAAGGCTACGCCGCCGCCACTTCGGCCTGGGACAGCGACTTGCTCAGTGCGCGGCTCAAGGACTATTCCCCCACCTGGCTCGATGAGCTGTGCCGCAGCGGTAAACTGGTGTGGACGCGCCTGAGCAACAAGGCTGGCGCCCTGGCACTGCGCAGTACGCCGGTGGTGTTGTTGCCGCGCAGCCAAGTGCCGTTGTGGAGCGGGCTGACCGAACCGACCGATAGCACCACGCTGTCGCCCAAGGCCCAGAAAGTCCACCTGGCGCTGCGTGAGCACGGCGCGCTGTTTTTCGACGAACTGATGCTCGAAGCCCATCTGCTGCGCAGCGAACTGGAAACCGCCTTGCAGGAACTGGTGGGCGCCGGGCTGGTGAATGCCGACAGCTTCGCCGGGCTGCGGGCCTTGACCACGCCCGCCAGCAAACGCCAGGCACGCAGCAGCCGGCGTGGGCGCGGGGCGTTTATCGGCGGCATGGACGACGCCGGGCGCTGGGCCCTGGTGCGCCGCTCGCCCAGCGCCGCCGGAGCGCATTCGGCCGAGACCCTGGAGCATGTGGCCATGACCCTGCTGCGCCGTTATGGCGTGGTGTTCTGGCGGTTGCTGGAGCGGGAGGCCGACTGGCTGCCGAGCTGGCGCGAATTGCTGCGCACCTTCCATCGCCTGGAGGCGCGGGGCGAAATTCGCGGCGGGCGGTTTGTGAGTGGTTTGGCAGGGGAACAGTTTGCGTTGCCGGAGGCGATTCCATTGCTGCGTGAGGTAAGACGCCGGCCGCATGACGGCAGCTTGATCGCGGTGTGCGGGGCTGACCCATTAAATCTGGTGGGCACCTTGCTGCCGGGCAGCAAAGTGCCGGCGGTGAGCGGCAATCGAATTGTGTATCGCGATGGCTTGCCAGCGGCGATGATGGTTGCGGGTAAGCAGCAGGTGTTGCTGGAGGAGGATTTGCAGGCGGTGCAGGAGAAGTTGATCAGGCGCTGAATCTGTATAGCCCTTGCCGTCTCATCGCGGGCAAGCCCGGCTCCCACAGGGGAATGCATTCCAACTGTGGGAGCTGGCTTGCCTGCGATGAGGCCCTGACAGTCATTACATCATTGAGGCCTGTGCTGCTCGGTCAACACCACCGCACCCGGCACCTGTTCCCCCGCCTCATCCACCTGCGAGGTGCGCTTGGGCAGCCAAACCTGCTGTGGATAAGTTTGCGCGAAGTGCACCTCATCACAGTTATCCACAAGCTTTTTCAGGCGCTGGTTAAATGCCCGGCTAACGGCGTACTGCCCGCCGGACACGGTACGGAACTGCGCCGTGAGCACCACGCCGTTGAGGTCCATCTTGTCGACCCCGAACACTTCCAGCGGACCTTGCAGGTTGTACTTGAGGAATACATCGTCGCGGATCGACTGCCCCGCCTCACGGATCAGCTCCACAGCCTTGTCCACGTCGGTGTCGTAGGTGAACTGCACCGAGAAGAACGCATAGGCAAACTGTCGCGACTGGTTGGTGACCGCCTTGATCTGCCCGAACGGTACCGAGTGCACAAAACCCTTGCCGTCACGCAGGCGCAGGGTGCGGATGGTCAGGCCTTCGACCGTGCCGGCATGGCCGGAATCGAGCACCACCCAGTCGCCAATCGACAGGGTGTCTTCGATGATGATGAACAGGCCGGTGATCACGTCCTGCACTAACTGCTGGGAGCCAAAACCGATGGCCAGGCCGACCACACCGGCACCCGCCAGCAGCGGCGCGACATTGATGCCCAGGTTGGCCATGGTGGTGATCGCGCAGATCACCACCAGCACGATCTTCACCGCATTGCGCAGCAACGGCAGGATGGTCTTGACCCGCGTGCTGGGCTGGCGGCTGGAGCGTTTATTCACCGGCGGTTTCAACGCCTCCTGGATTGCTGTGTCGAGCACCACCCAGAACAGCCAGGTCACCAGCAGGATCAGGCCGATGCTGCTGAGGGAATCGCTGATCGCCCGACCCACCGAATTGCGCTGGGCGAACTCGAACAGCGAGATGCCCCAGATACGCCCAAGAACTTCGATAAACGCGATGGCCATGGCGATACGCAATATCGCGTGCAGCAGGCTCAGGAAGCGCTCCTTATAGGCACTGCTGCGCTGGATCGCCACCTGGCTGCGGGACTTGAACAAATGTTGCAAAACGGTGCTGAGAAACACCGTGCCAATCAACAGAATCGTGGTGAACAAAGCGCAACGCAGGGCTTTTTGATTATCGTCGCCGGCGCCGATCAGGTTGATCGCCGAGACCAGCACCATCAACAGAATCGGCCAATACCACAGCCCGGAAAACACCCGCAGCGATTGCTGCAGCGCCGGGTGCTTGAGGCGCTGGGCCAGCGGCCGATTGCGGATCAGATGCGCGACCGGACGGCGCAGGCGCACCACCAGCACGCCGAAAATCACCGCCGCGAACAGGCCGGTAAACACCGCGATACTGCTGGTGATATTGCCGCCCAACTGGCGCGCGATCTGCGGGCTGGTCAACGCGTCGCTGAGGGCGGCCAGAAAGCCAATCAGAAACAGCGGCTTGGGGCAATAATTGCGAATAATCTGCACAGCCGGGCGTTTGTGGCCGACGTTGAACATGACGATGACGCACAACAGCATCGACGTGGAGAAGATGCCGCTGCTGGTGGCATAGGCAAAACACAGCGCCAGCGCACGGCCTACGGAACTGGGTAAAAAGTGGCTGACGTAAAGCGTCAGTGGCAGGCAGATCAGGGCTGGAATCGTGTAGGGCACCACGTAACCCAGTACGCCCTGCAGACGCTCACGCTGCGCAACGAAACGCCGCCGACTGAGGCGCTGCACGCTAAAGCGCCCGAGCAGCGTGAGTGCCGCAAAGGCGCCGACCCACACCCCGGAGAGCAGCAGGAAGTCCCCGGCCACGCTCCACGGCGAGCGTTGGGCGGTTTGATCGACCAGCCGCCCGACCTCATCCGCCGCGCGGTCGGCGCGCAGGCGCCAGGCGTCGATGAGGTTCTGATTAAGGTCGAGTTTGTCTTGCACATCGTCAATGCTGGAGCTGATGGCGCCGAGCAGGCCACCTTCGACCAGCAACTCCGGCTTGGCTGGAGCCTCATCTGCCGCAGGCGCCGGGGCCGCGGCTTGCAGTGCGCCATTGCCAAACACCAATAGCGCGACGAGCAGTAATGCAGTCTTTAGATTCAGCAAAACACCGGGCTCCTTCAGCAGGGTCTGTAAGGAACTGAGTGCCTTGGCACCGGCAAAGTTCGCTTTCCGTGACAGGTATACCGCCTGTAGGTCACTCGAAACTTTCCCCCAACCGCCGCAGTCAGCCAATAACACAGGCCTCACCCTTTACTTATCCACAGGAGCGATCATGGCTGCGATTGCCGACTGGGTGCCCGTTACGCCCAGCACCGCCATCACCCGCTTCACCGTGCTGACGGTGAATATCCATAAGGGTTTCACCGCGTTGAACCGACGCTTCATCCTGCCCGAGTTGCGAGAGGCGGTGCGCAGCGTGGGCGCCGACATGGTGTTCCTGCAGGAAATCCACGGCACCCATGAGCGGCACCCGCAGCGTTACAGCGACTGGCCGAAGATGCCTCAGTATGAGTTCCTCGCCGACAGCATCTGGCCGCAGTTCGCCTACGGCCGCAACGCGGTCTACCCGCATGGCGACCACGGCAACGCGCTGCTGTCCAAATTCCAGATCATCCGCTACGACAACCTCGACATTTCCCAGAGCGGCCATGAAAGCCGTGGCCTGCTGCATTGCGTGCTGCGCTTGCCGGGCAGCGGCCAGGAGGTGCATGCGATCTGCATGCACCTGGGCCTGCGCGAAGTGCATCGCCAGCAGCAATTGCGGCTGCTGGAGCAGCGCATCGCCGAGATTCCGGCTGACGCGGCGCTGATCGTCGCCGGTGATTTCAATGACTGGCGCCAGAAGGCCGACCTGAGCCAGAGCGGGCTCAGGGAGGTGTTTATCGAGGCCCATGGCAAACCGGCGCGCACCTTTCCGGCGCGCTTGCCGTTGCTGCCTTTGGATCGCATCTATGTGCGCAACCTCAAGGTGCATAACCCCAAGGCGCTGACGACACGGCCGTGGTCCCATCTGTCAGACCACGTGCCGTTGTCGGTGGAGATTGAGCTATGAGTGTCGCCGTGGAACACATCGCCACCGACCAACCGCCGGATGATGCCAAGGCCCGCGACCTCGATTACGGCTGGCAGCCGGGCAACCGCATTGAGCTGCTGGAGAACGGCGAGGCGTACTTTCCCGCCGTCTTCGAGGCCATGCGCCAGGCGCAGCGGGAGATCTTGCTGGAGACCTTTATTCTGTTCGAAGACAAGGTTGGCCATGAACTGCAAGGCATCCTGATTGAGGCGGCGCAACGTGGCGTAAAGGTGATCGTCAGCCTCGATGGGTTTGGCTGCGGTGAGCTGAGCCCAGCCTTTCTCGGTGAACTGGCCGAGGCTGGGGTGACGGTGCAAATGTTTGACCCGGCAGCCAAGATAGTGGGTATTCGCACCAACTGGTTCCGTCGCCTGCACCGCAAGATTGTAGTGGTGGACGCCGCCGTGGGGTTTATCGGCGGGATCAATTTTTCGGCCGACCACTTGGCTGATTTCGGCCCCGAAGCCAAGCAGGATTATGCCGTGCAAGTGAGCGGCCCGGCCGTGGCGGACCTGCATCATTTCGCCCTCGCCCAAAGTGGCCGCCAGGTACGCACGCGACGCGGCTGGCGACGGCGCCAGCAACGACCGTCACCGTGGCCGACGCTCACCGACGACGGCCTGGTGCGCCTGATTTACCGCGATAACCTGCAACACCGTGATGACATTGAAGAGGCCTATATACACGCCTTGAGCAAGGCGCAAAAACGCGCGGTGATTGCCAACGCCTACTTCTTCCCCGGCTACCGCCTGCTGCGTGAAATCCGCAATGCCGCGCGGCGTGGCGTGCAGGTGCAACTGATCATGCAGGGCCAGCCCGATGTGCTGCTGGCCAAGCTCGCGGCGCGCATGCTGTATGACTATCTGCTCAAGGATGGCGTGGTGATTCATGAGTATTGCCAGCGCCCTCTGCACGGCAAAGTGGCCTTGGTGGATGACGACTGGAGCACCGTGGGTTCGAGCAACCTGGACCCACTGAGCCTGTCGCTGAACCTGGAGGCCAACGTGCTGATTCGTGACCACGCGTTCAATCAACAGCTGTACCAGAGCCTGGAAACACTGGCGCGCAATCATTGCCAGACCATGCCGGAAAAGCGCAAGCCGCGCCTGTGGTTGTGGCGATTGACCGTCGGCTTTTTGGTGTTCCATGTGATGCGGCACTTCCCCGCGCTGACGGGCTGGCTGCCGGCACACAAACCGCGCCTCAAGCCATTCGAGAGCCAGGCCCATGAGCACTGAAAGCGGCGACTCGCGGCTCAAGCGCTGGAAGAAACCGCTGACTATTGCGTTCTTTGTGCTGCTGATTGTGCTGTTCACCCTGCTCGCGCAGCGCATCGACTGGAGCGAAGTGCTGCAGACGCTGGCGGACTTCAAGCTGCGCACGCTGTTGATCGCCGGCGGGCTGACGTTGTGCAGTTTTCTTGTCTACGCCAGCTTCGACCTGATCGGCCGTACTTACATTCGCCAGGATTTACGCTGGAAGCAGATCCTGCCGGTAGGGATCATCAGCTATGCCTTCAACCTCAACCTGAGCGCGTGGGTCGGCGGCATTGCCATGCGCTATCGGCTGTATTCGCGGCTCGGGGTGAGCACCAGCAATATTGCCAAGATTCTTGGGTTGAGCCTGGCCACCAACTGGTTTGGCTATATGGCCGTGGCCGGTGTGGTGTTCAGCAGTGGTTTGGTGACCATGCCGCCGGGTTGGAAAGTCAGCAGCGGCGCGTTGCAAGGCATTGGCGTGCTGCTGATGCTGGCCAGCCTGGGTTATCTGGCGGCCTGCCAGTTTGCAAAGAAACGCGCTTGGTCGATCAAGGGCATCGAGATCAACTTGCCGTCGTTACGCATGGCCTGTTTGCAACTGGCACTGGGTGCGTTGAATTGGTCGTTGATGGCAGCGGTGATCTTTACGTTGCTGCCCGCCAAGCTGGATTACCCGCTGGTACTGGGTGTGCTGCTGATCAGCGCGATTGCCGGGGTGATCACCCACATCCCGGCCGGGCTCGGGGTGCTGGAGGCAGTGTTTATCGCGCTGATGCAGCATGAGGCGTCGCGGGGCAGTTTGCTTGCAGGGCTGATTGCCTACCGGGCGATCTACTTTATTTTGCCGCTGCTGGTGGCGTTGGTGATGTACCTGGCCGTGGAGGCTAAGGCCAAGGCGTTGCGGGTGAAGAAGACACCGGCTTGAAGATGGGGTGATTGGTCTGGCGCCTTCGCGAGCAAGCCCGCTCCCACACGTGACTCTATTTCAAGGATATACTCGGTCGAATGTGGGAGCGGGCTTGCTCGCGAAAGCGGCCTAAAGAGCACTGCATCAGCGTGATTGAATAATGCTCAACCGCTCCCCCACCACCATTTCGGTAATCCAGTCCACCAGGATCGAGGTGTAGGCCTGCTGCGACACCGGGTCGCTCAACGAATGGTCGGCGCCATCGATGATCCGATGGGTCAGCGAATGGGTGTTCTGGCAGGCCGCGCGGTAACTCATGATGGTGGCATGGGGCACATGGTCGTCGGTTTCGGATTCGACGATCAGCACGTCACCGCTGAACTTGGCGCAGGCATGCAGGGCGCGATTGGTCTCGGCATGCACCAGGGTGCTGCGGTAATCCATCAGGTCGGCCTTATCCAGCTCGCGCTTGGGCTTGAGCCATTCCTGGTCGCGGTACAACGCCGGCACGCGCAGCGCCAGCCAGCGCACCGGGCGCAATGAAGTGAGAATCGCCGCCAGGTAGCCGCCATAACTGGTGCCCACCACGGCCACGGCCGAGGTGTCGATGGCGGGGTGTGAGAGCAGACGGTCGTAGGCCGCCAGCAGGTCGCGCAGGTTGTCTTCACGGGTGACGCGCGATAAGGGAATGCCGGTGCCGGCATGGCCGCGCAGGTCGAAGGTCAGGCACACGCAGCCTAAGCCGGCGATGCCCTTGGCGCGCTCCAGGTCGCGCTCCTGGCTGCCGCCCCAGCCGTGTACTAACAACACGCCGGGGACTTTGGATTTGGGACTCAGGAAGGTGCCGCTCATCTGTTCGTCGTCGATGTCGATCGCAATGCTTTCGCTTCTAGCCGTCATAAGATTCAACCGTCACATACTTGAGAAGAAAGTCGCTGTTTTCGGCCGGGCCGCGATACACCTCGATGGCGTCCGCCGGCAGTGGCTCATCCACGTAAGTCTCCACTGAAGACACCTGAATCGCCCGCAGGCCAGGGTTATTGATAAAGCTCTGCAGCGCCGCGACTTCCGCGCTGCTGGCCCCGCCCATGCGCCAGGATTGTTCGAGCACGCCGCTACGACGTTGACCGTCACTGTCCAGGCCTTGGGCAATGTCGTAATTGCGCCGCGAGGCATAGAACCCAGGGTAGGCCTCATCGGCGGCGCTGTCGAAAACCTGGGCTTGTTGGATGGCTTCGCGCACATCGTCGGGCAAATCGAGCTTGAGCAAGTCGTCGTAGCCACCGGGCACCGCCAGCAAGCTCGAACCGCCGTAGACCTCTTCACCGTGCCCGTCCTGGGTGAGGTATTGCTCGCCGCAGTAGCTGAACACGTGATCGCCGATAAAGCTCTGGCCCACGCTATGGGTAGTGACGTCGTGCAGATCCTGCTCCAGCACCACGCCATCACTGAATAACTGCGCCGCTTGCGGCCGCGCCAGCAGCGCCTCGAACTCGTCGAGGCTGTGGATAACTTCCTGGCCGCGCCCGGCGCAGGCATGCACCGGTTTCACGCGGATCGGCCCGCTGTAAAGCAAGCGCGTGGCGGCAGGCAGTGCGTCTTCAAGGGCGAACACGCTGAGTCCGTCGAGAACGACCGTGCGCACACGCTCACAAAACGTCGGCGACCAGCCTTCGGGCGCTGTGGCGTCTGGGCTCAACAACCCATGGGTGATCGCTTTGGTGCAGATGAATGCGTGGTCGACATAACCGCCCCACAGATCGCCCGGCCCTTTGACATTGAGCGGCCGCGCTTGGTCGGAGCCGACCAGGGTTTGGGTGGGCAACACATACAAGTCGAGGCCGGCGTGTAACTGCGGGTCATAGCTGCCGCCGAATTTAAGCCCAAGAATCTGCGCCAGCCAGCGCGCCAAAGCGCGATTGGTTTCGACTTCATGTTGCGGCGCGCCGCGTCGTGTGGAGTGAGCGACTACGCGTTTTTTGCGTTGAGTCGGGGTCATACGTCCCCCTTGGCGATCCTGCCATGTGTGTGCGAGTAAGGTTGCATGGATCACGCCAAGGCACGGTTTGCGAAGATGGCCGGTAAATCAGACAGTTACTCAAACAGCGATGGCACTAGGCCTGTTTTATTCTGCACGACGGGGATTTAAACGGAGGGTGTTCTGCACGACATCGCCATCAAAGCGGCTGCGTGGATGGCCACGGGCCAGCTAAGATGCAAGGCACTGCCAACCATCATAAGGACACCCATGGCCAAGCAAGCACTCATCCTCATCGATATCCAGAACGATTACTTCCCCGAAGGCAAGTGGCCGCTCGATGGCGTGGAAGCCGCGGCGGACAAGGCCGCACAGGTACTGCAGGCGTTTCGCCAGGCGGGCAATGCCGTCATCCATGTGCGCCATGAGTTCACCACCGAAGACGCGCCCTTCTTCACGCCAGGCTCCGAGGGCGCGCACCTGCATACCAAGGTACTCAATGAGGGCAACGAGCCGGTGGTGCTTAAACACTTTGTGAACGCGTTTCGCGGGACAAACCTGCGCACCGTGCTGGAACAACGCGCCATCACTGACGTGGTGGTGGTCGGCAACATGAGCCATATGTGCATCGACGCCGTGGTGCGGGCTGCGGCGGACCTGGGCTACAAGGTCACGCTGATTCACGACGCCTGCGCGACCCGCGACCAGGCATTCAATGGCCAGGTGATTGCGGCCGCGCAGGTGCATGGCGCTTATATGGCCGCGCTGGCTTTTGGGTACGCCAGCGTGGTGTCGACGGATGAATACTTGAAGGCGCAAGCGGCGGCGCAATGACCATCGCTTGCTTGCTTTCAGCGCGTTGCGATGATGAACAGGCGCGGAAAAGGCAGCAACACAGTGCCATCAGCCAGGGCCGGGTAAGCCTGGGTAATACGCGCCTGGTATTGCTGTAGGAATGCGGTTTTTTCGCTGTCGGTCAACGGCGCAAGAAACGGCCGCAATGCCGATGCCTTGAACCACTCCACCACTGCCGCATGATCGGCCAGCGGGTGTTGATAGGTGGTGCGCCACACGTCGACGGTGCTGCAATGTTTACTCAGCAGTTCGTAGTAGTAACTGGCGGTGTGTCGCTCGTTGTGTTTGACCGCTCCGATCTTTGCCGCCCACGGGCCATCTGCCGCCACTTCGCGGGCCAGCCGGTGGGCCGGCTCGTCGAGGTTGTCCGGGGTTTGTACGGCGAGGGTGCCGCCGGGTGTCAGTTGGTCGACCAGGTGCGGATAGAGCGTGGCGTGGTCAGGTAGCCATTGCAGGGAAGCGTTGGCGAGGATCACATCGAATTGCTGCCCTGGGTTCCAGGCGCCGATGTCTGCCAGCTCGAAATTCAGTTTCGGCAAACGCTTGCGGGCGTCGACCAGCATGTCGTCGGAACTGTCCATGCCCGTAACGTGCGCCTGCGGGAAACGCTCGGCCAACACTTCAGTGGAATTGCCAGGGCCACACCCCAGGTCGACGGCGCTGCGCACATCGGTATTGGGAATGGCCGCGACCAAGTCACGGACCGGGCGGGTACGTTGCTGTTCAAACATCGTGTATTGCTTGGCAGACCAGGTCATCGCGGTGTTCCTTATTTGTTAGAGGTGGTCACAGCCTAAGTCTTGTGAGTCATGAGAACAAATGCCAGGATTGGCATCCTCCCATACCCTGAAAGTATCCCTATGTTGGAGCTTCGCCAGCTTAAAGCCTTCGTGGCCATTGCCGAGGAGGGTTACATCACCCGCGCTGCGGAACGCTTGGGCATGCAACAACCGCCGTTGACGCGCTTGCTGCAAAGTCTTGAAACGCAATTAGGCGTGGTGCTGATGGAGCGCCTGCCCCGCGGCGTGCGGCCAACCACGGCGGGCCTCGCATTGCTGGACGAGGCGCGTGACATCCTGGCGCGGGCCGAGGGTGTAGCGGATGTGGTAAGCCGTGCCGCGCGGGGTGAACGCGGCCGGCTCGCCATCGGCTTTACCAGCTCGGCGGCGTTGCATCCGTTTGTGCCCAGCGTGCTGCGGCGGTTTCGCGAGACCTTTGTGGGGGTCTCGGTGGTACTGGAAGAAGCAGGAACCGGCGAACTGCTGGACGCGCTGGTGCAGGAAAAACTGGATGCCGCGTTTATCCGCTCACCGCTCAGTGGCACGCAACAGTTGCAAGACGAACCGATCCTGGTGGAGCCGATGCTGCTGGCACTGCCGACCGATCATCCCTTGGCACTTGATGTGGGGCACCCGTTACCCTTGGCAGCATTGGCTAATGAGGCTTTTGTGCTCTATCGCCGTCGCGTAGGGCTGGGTTTGTATGACGCCATTCTGGTGGCCTGCCGTGAAGCGGGGTTCAGCCCGCAGGTGGTGCAGGAAGCGCCACGTATGACCGCGACCCTGAGTCTTGTGGCTGCAGGGCTTGGCGTCTCCATCGTCCCCGCCTCCATGCAGCGACTGCGCGGCGATGGCATTGTTTATCGCGAACTGACCGAGTGCCAGAGCCTGGTGGCGCCGTTGCATTTGGCCACGCGAATTGGCGACGGCTCCGCGGTATTGCGCAGGTTCAAGGAGATGGTGGTCACAGCGGCCGCGACGGACGCGTGATCACAGGCATTAAAAAACCCCCGAGGCTTTCGCCAGCGGGGGTTTTGATCGCTTCGGGTCTGGGACCTAGAACGGGATATCGTCATCAAAGCTGTCGAAATCCGGAGCCGGCTGTGGAGCGGACTGCTGCGGAGGTGGTGCCTGGCGCGACTGTTGCGGTGCCGACTGCTGCGGGCGCGGAGCCTGCTGGCGTGGGGCCGGAGCGGACTGCTGGTAATTGTTGCCCCCGCCTTGCTGGTCGCCCTGCTGTGGACGGCCGCCCAACAGTTGCATGGTGCCTTGCATGTCCACCACGATCTCCGTGGTGTAACGCTTGATGCCGTCTTTTTCCCACTCGCGGGTTTGCAGTTTGCCTTCGATGTAGACCTGCGAACCTTTGCGCAGGTACTCACCGGCGATTTCTGCGACCTTGCCGAACAACGACACGCGATGCCACTCGGTTTTCTCTTTGCGCTCGTTGGTCTGCTTGTCGGTCCATTGTTCGCTGGTCGCCAGACTCAAGTTGGTCACGGCGTTACCGTTAGGCAAGTAGCGAACTTCGGGATCCTGGCCGCATGTACCGACCAATATGACTTTGTTAACCCCACGGGCCATAACGTTCTCCTAGGCTGGGCGCGCTGTCGGCACTGGGTTGACCAGTTGCTCGAGCGTCGCGCGATCCAATAATTCGGTGTCTAATTTGATGTAGATGGCGGCTTCTTCTGCAATAACCACGGCATCTGTAACCCCGGTAACGGCCTTGAGGCGCTCAACCAGACCGGCTTCGCGGATCGCTTCTGGCGATAACGGCAAACGCAGGCTCGTCACATAGGGAGGTTCGCGCATGGTAACAGCAAAGGCTAGCCAGAGGGCAGCCAGACCTGCGCATCCCAGGAACACAACCGACAAACCGCCATGCTGGAACATCCAGCCGCCCATGATGCCGCCAAGCGCAGAACCCAGGAACTGGCTGGTGGAATACACTCCCATCGCCGTGCCCTTGCCACCGGCCGGTGAAACTTTGCTGATCAGCGAAGGCAGTGAAGCCTCCAGCAGGTTGAACGCAGTGAAAAACACCACTGTGCCGATTACCAGTGCCCGCAGGCTGTCGCCGAACTGCCAGAAGAATAGCTCAGTGAGCATCAGCGTCGCGACGGCGCCGAGCAAAACTCGTTTCATTTTGCGTTTCTTCTCGCCGTAGATGATGAACGGGATCATGGCGAAGAACGAAATCAGCAGTGCGGTGAGGTACACCCACCAGTGCTGTTCCTTGGGCAAACCGGCTTTTTGCACCAGTGCCAGGGGCAGCGCGACGAAGCTGCACATCAGCATTGCGTGCAACACGAAGATACCTAAATCCAGGCGCAGCAGGTCCGGGTGCTTGAGCGTCGGCAGTAAAGCCTTGCGCGCAACGCCCGACTCACGGTGCGCGAGCGTGCCGGTGGAGCGCGGCACCATGAAGGCCACGATCACGATGCCAAACAACGCCATGCCGCCGGTGGCGAGAAACAGCCCATGCAAACCGAAGGCGCGGGTCAGCAAGGGACCGACCACCATCGCAACGGCGAAGGACAGCCCGATAGTCATGCCGATCATGGCCATGGCCTTGGTGCGGTGTTGTTCGCGGGTCAGGTCCGAGAGCAGCGCCATCACCGCAGCGGAAATCGCCCCGGCGCCCTGCAGGACGCGCCCGGCAATCACACCCCAGATCGAATCGGACTGCGCCGCGAGCACACTGCCGAGAGCAAACACGATCAGCCCCAGGTAGATAACGGGACGACGGCCGATACGGTCGGAAATGATCCCGAACGGGATCTGAAAAAGTGCCTGGGTCAGGCCATAGGCGCCAATCGCCAGGCCGATCAGTGCGGGGGTCGCTCCTGCGAGATCCATTCCATAGGTCGCCAGCACCGGCAACACCATAAACATGCCTAGCATACGGAACGCGAACACCAGGGCCAGACCGCTTGCTGCTCGGGTCTCGCCGCTACTCATGCGTTCGCTGTGGGGATCGTGCATGGAAAAACCTCGTGTGAACCGGCGGCGATTCTACCAGTCCCATCGATTGAGAGGGTATATGCGGCGCTTTGCCGCGCAGCTTTCATCTAAGGCTGCACCCGGCACTTTGACAGTGTATATTCATCCAGTCTTTAGCCGTATACTCCGGCATTATTTACGCCCGCCGTGCGAGGCCATCTTGGACAAGATCCTGATTCGTGGGGCTAGAACCCACAACCTGAAGAACATCGACCTGACCCTGCCCCGGGACAAACTGATCGTCATCACCGGCTTGTCCGGCTCGGGCAAATCATCCCTGGCGTTCGACACGCTGTATGCCGAGGGCCAGCGCCGCTACGTGGAGTCGCTGTCGGCCTATGCGCGGCAGTTTCTGTCGATGATGGAAAAACCCGACGTCGACACTATTGAAGGCCTGTCGCCGGCGATTTCCATCGAGCAGAAGTCGACCTCCCACAACCCGCGTTCCACCGTGGGCACCATCACCGAAATCTACGACTACCTGCGCCTGCTGTATGCGCGGGTGGGGATTCCACGTTGCCCGGACCACGACATTCCGCTGGAAGCCCAGACCGTCAGCCAAATGGTCGACCTGGTGCTGGCCCAGCCGGAAGGCGCCAAACTGATGCTGCTGGCGCCGGTGATCCGTGAGCGCAAGGGTGAGCACCTGTCGGTCTTCGAAGAGCTGCGGGCCCAGGGTTTTGTGCGGGCGCGCATCAACGGCAAGCTGTATGAGCTGGATGAAGCACCGAAGCTCGACAAGCAGAAGAAGCATTCGATTGATGTGGTGGTCGACCGTTTCAAAGTGCGTGCCGACTTGCAGCAGCGTTTGGCGGAATCGTTCGAAACCGCGCTGAAGCTGGCCGATGGTATTGCCCTGGTCGCACCGATGGATGACGAACCGGGCGAAGAGATCATCTTCTCCGCACGTTTTGCTTGCCCGATCTGCGGCCATGCGATCAGCGAGCTGGAACCCAAGCTGTTTTCCTTCAACAACCCGGCTGGCGCCTGCCCGACATGCGATGGCCTGGGCGTGAAGCAGTTCTTCGACATCAAGCGCCTGGTCAATGGTGACCTGACGTTGGCGGAAGGCGCGATACGCGGCTGGGACAGGCGCAACGTCTATTACTTCCAGATGCTGGGGTCGCTGGCGTCGCACTATAAATTCAGCCTGGAAGTGCCGTTCAACCAACTGCCGGCCGAGCAGCAGAAAGTCATCCTGCATGGCAGTGGCTCGCAGAACGTCGATTTCAAATACCTGAACGACCGCGGTGATATCGTCAAACGCTCGCACCCGTTCGAAGGCATTGTGCCGAACCTGGAACGTCGCTACCGCGAGACCGAATCGGCCAGCGTGCGCGAAGAGCTGGCAAAATTCCTCAGCACCCAACCGTGCCCGGATTGCCGTGGCACGCGGCTGCGTCGTGAGGCGCGGCATGTGTGGGTCGGTGAGAAAACATTGCCGGCGGTCACCAACCTGCCGATCGGCGATGCCTGTGAATACTTCGGTGTACTCAAGCTGACCGGCCGCCGTGGGGAAATTGCCGACAAGATTCTCAAGGAAATCCGTGAGCGCCTGCAGTTCCTGGTCAATGTCGGACTGGACTACCTGTCGCTGGATCGCAGTGCGGATACCTTGTCCGGTGGTGAGGCCCAGCGGATTCGCCTGGCCAGCCAGATTGGCGCTGGCCTGGTGGGCGTTCTGTACATCCTCGACGAGCCGTCGATTGGCCTGCACCAACGCGACAATGATCGCCTGCTGGGCACACTGAAACACCTGCGCGATATCGGCAACACGGTGATCGTGGTTGAGCACGATGAAGACGCGATTCGCCTGGCCGATTATGTAGTCGACATTGGCCCTGGAGCGGGTGTGCATGGCGGGCATATCGTCGCCGAGGGCACGCCTGCCGAAGTGATGGCTCACCCTGACTCGTTGACCGGCAAGTACCTGTCCGGTCGCGTGAAAATCGCAGTGCCAGCCAAGCGCACGCCACGTAACAAAAAGATGGCCTTGCACCTCAAGGGCGCGCGCGGCAACAACCTGCGCAATGTCGACCTGGAGATTCCGCTGGGCCTGCTGACCTGCGTGACCGGTGTTTCCGGCTCGGGCAAATCGACGCTGATCAACAACACGCTGTTCCCACTGAGCGCCACCGCCCTGAACGGCGCAACCACCCTGGAAGCGGCCGCACACGACAGCATCAAGGGCCTGGAGCATTTGGACAAGGTGGTCGATATCGACCAAAGCCCGATCGGCCGCACACCACGCTCGAACCCTGCGACCTATACCGGGTTGTTCACGCCGATACGCGAACTGTTCGCTGGCGTGCCGGAGTCTCGCTCGCGGGGCTACGGGCCTGGCCGGTTCTCTTTCAACGTCAAGGGTGGTCGGTGCGAAGCCTGCCAGGGCGACGGCCTTATCAAGGTGGAAATGCACTTCCTGCCGGACATCTACGTGCCGTGCGACGTGTGCAAGAGCAAGCGCTACAACCGCGAAACCCTGGAGATCAAGTACAAGGGCAAGAGCATCCACGAAACCCTCGAGATGACCATCGAGGAAGCTCGGGTGTTCTTCGATGCGGTTCCGGCGTTGGCGCGCAAGCTGCAGACGTTGATGGATGTGGGCCTGTCGTACATCAAGCTGGGGCAGTCGGCGACTACGTTGTCGGGTGGCGAGGCGCAGCGGGTGAAGTTGTCCCGTGAGCTGTCCAAGCGCGACACGGGCAAGACCCTGTATATCCTCGATGAGCCGACCACGGGCCTGCACTTTGCGGATATTCAGCAATTGCTCGACGTTTTGCACCGCTTGCGCGACCACGGCAACACGGTGGTAGTCATCGAGCACAACCTCGACGTGATCAAGACCGCCGACTGGCTGGTAGACCTGGGGCCCGAAGGCGGCTCCAAGGGTGGCCAGATCATTGCGGTGGGTACGCCGGAGCAGGTCTCCGAGATGCAACAGTCGCATACTGGTTACTACCTGAAGCCACTGTTGGCGCGCGACAGAGCCTGATTTATCGGGCTCATGAAAAAGCCCCTGTCACTTTGCGGTGACAGGGGCTTTTTTTTAGCCGGAAATCAGAACTGCGATTGCAGGTAATTCTCCAGACCGACCAACTTGATCAGCCCCAACTGCTTTTCAAGCCAGTAGGTGTGATCTTCTTCGGTGTCATTCAACTGCACGCGCAGAATTTCACGAGTGACATAGTCGTTGTGCTGCTCGCAGAGCTCGATGCCCTTGCAGAGCGCGGCACGCACCTTGTACTCGAGACGAAGGTCGGCAGCGAGCATATCAGGCACCGTGGTGCCCACGTCCAGGTCGTCGGGACGCATGCGCGGCGTGCCTTCGAGCATCAGGATACGGCGCATCAGCGCGTCGGCGTGCTGCGCCTCTTCTTCCATTTCGTGGTTGATACGCTCGTAGAGCTCGGTAAAGCCCCAGTCTTCGTACATACGCGAATGAATGAAATATTGGTCACGAGCTGCCAGTTCGCCCGTCAGCAACGTGTTGAGGTAATCGATTACGTCGGGGTGACCTTGCATCGCCCTACATCTCCCTGCTTGAAAGTCTGTAGTTTGAACCATGCTGACTCGAAGGTCACGGGACAAACGGCAGAAAAGCGAAGATATTCCGAGAAAAGTGGCGGAAATAACGCAAAAACCGCCCAAATGAGGGCGGTTCTGCTTCTCGTTTAGAGTCAGCTAAGCGTTACGCCCAGTGCAGTTGCAATGCCCTGGCCGTAAGCTGGGTCAGCCTTGAAAAAGTGCTGAAGCTGGCGCTGTACCACATCACTGCTGACGCCGGCCATCGCACCGGCGATGTTGTTAATCAGCAGCTTTTTCTGAGCATCGTCCTGCAGGCGGAACAACGCACCGGCATGGCTGTAGTAGTCCGTGTCTTCACGTTGGTCATAACGGTCAGCAGCACCGCTCAGCGCCAGAGGCGGCTCAGCGTACTGTGGCGCCTGCTTGGGTGTATCCGCAAAGCTGTTGGGCTCATAGTTAGGAGCCGCACCACCGTAACCAAAGGACATGGAACCATCGCGCTGGTTATTATTGACCGGACTCAATGGGGAGTTGATCGGCAACTGCTGATGGTTGGTGCCAACGCGATAGCGGTGGGCGTCCGCATAAGCGAAAACGCGACCTTGAAGCATACGGTCTGGCGACAGACCAACACCTGGAACCATATTGCTTGGGCCGAAGCATGCCTGCTCGACTTCAGCAAAGTAGTTCACCGGATTACGATTCAGCTCCAGTTCACCCACTTCGATCAACGGAAACTCCTGCTGCGACCAGGTTTTGGTCACATCGAACGGGTTTTCGTAGTGAGCAGCGGCCTGAGCCTCAGTCATGATCTGAATGTTGACGCTCCACTTTGG
This sequence comes from Pseudomonas sp. KBS0710, assembly GCF_005938045.2. Classification (GTDB taxonomy): domain Bacteria; phylum Pseudomonadota; class Gammaproteobacteria; order Pseudomonadales; family Pseudomonadaceae; genus Aquipseudomonas. Next base: position 67,152 of record NZ_VCCF02000002.1, read on the forward strand.
AAAGTCACCGCGCTCAATTGCAGCAAACAGGTCACGCTGCGCGTAATCAGGATCGGTACCGGCGATACGTGTCGCCTCCTCGGGTGTCAGGTTCTTGATCCCTTGCTTGGTTTTATAGTGCCACTTGACCCAATGGCGCTCGCCTTTGGCGTTGATAAGGCTGTAGGTATGACTCCCAAAGCCGTGCATGTGACGATAGCCGTCTGGAGTACCACGATCCGAGAACAGAATTGTGATCTGGTGCAGCGCCTCTGGGGACAATGACCAGAAGTCCCAGACCATTTGGGCACTTTTGAGGTTGGTTTGCGGCAAACGTTTCTGGGTGTGGATAAAATCCGGAAACTTGAGCGGGTCGCGAATGAAGAACACCGGGGTGTTGTTGCCAACGATGTCCCAGTTACCTTCCTCGGTGTAAAACTTCAAGGCGAAGCCGCGCGGGTCACGCGCAGTATCTGCCGAGCCGCGCTCGCCACCTACCGTAGAGAAACGCAAAAACGTCGGGGTCTGCTTGCCTACGGACTCAAAAAGTTTGGCACGGGTGTATTGGGTGATGTCCCGAGTGACGGTAAACGTACCGTGCGCACCTGAGCCTTTGGCGTGCACACGACGCTCAGGAATGTTCTCACGGTTGAAGTGCGCAAGCTTCTCGATGAGGTGAAAGTCATCGAGCAGCAACGGGCCACGCGGGCCAGCTGTGCGGGAGTTCTGGTTATCAGCGACGGGAGCGCCGCTGGCGGTAGTCAGAATTGTACTCATGCTCAATCTTCCTCAGGTCAGGCTTAGAACTGCCGGCTAATCGGCTTGGAGGGAGTATTGACCATCAAGATGACACCATCAAATGCATTAAATCATGGACTTTGATAGAAAATAACTAACAACCCGTCAGGGCGAATAGAGTTTGGATTAATAAGAGAACCGGCAGCGACCTGAGAAATATAGACGGCTTTTCTATCGCCCACAAAAAACCGGGCACTAGGCCCGGTTCTTCGATGCAGCGTGTCGTCTTACTCGGCGCTTACAGCTTCGCCGGCAGTAGCACGATCAACCAACTCGACATACGCCATAGGCGCATTGTCGCCAGTGCGGAAGCCGCACTTGAGGATGCGCAGGTAGCCACCCTCACGGGTAGCGTAACGCTTGCCCAGGTCGTTGAAGAGCTTACCAACGATAGCTTTCGAACGAGTACGGTCGAAAACCAAACGGCGGTTAGCCAGGCTGTCTGTCTTGGCCAAAGTGATCAGCGGCTCAGCAACGCGACGCAGTTCTTTAGCTTTCGGCAGTGTAGTTTTGATCAGCTCGTGCTCGAACAGCGACACCGCCATGTTTTGAAACATGGCCTTGCGGTGCGAGCTGGTACGGCTCAGGTGACGACCACTTTTACGATGACGCATGGTTCATTCCTTACCAAACTCACGTTCGGTGATTACGACGATCAGGCAGTCGCCTTGTCGTCCTTCTTAAGACTTGCAGGCGGCCAGTTGTCGAGGCGCATGCCGAGGGACAGACCGCGGGAGGCCAGAACGTCCTTGATTTCAGTCAAGGATTTCTTGCCCAGGTTCGGAGTCTTCAACAGTTCTACTTCGGTACGCTGAATCAGGTCGCCGATGTAGTAAATGTTTTCCGCCTTAAGGCAGTTAGCCGAACGTACAGTCAGTTCCAGATCGTCAACCGGGCGAAGCAGGATCGGATCGATCTCGTCTTCCTGCTCGATTACCACTGGTTCGCTGTCACCTTTGAGGTCGACGAACGCAGCCAACTGCTGTTGCAGGATGGTTGCAGCGCGGCGGATAGCCTCTTCAGGATCCAGAGTACCGTTGGTTTCCAGATCAATAACCAGCTTGTCCAGGTTAGTACGCTGCTCGACACGGGCGTTTTCCACCACGTATGCGATACGGCGAACCGGGCTGAACGAAGAGTCAAGCTGCAAGCGACCAATGCTGCGGCTTTCGTCTTCATCGCTCTGACGCGAGTCGGCCGGTTCATAACCACGACCACGAGCTACGGTGAGCTTCATGTTCAGGGCGCCGTTAGACGCCAGGTTAGCGATTACGTGATCGGGATTAACGATCTCGACATCATGATCCAGCTGAATATCGGCAGCGGTAACCACCCCCGAACCCTTCTTCGACAAGGTCAGCGTAACTTCGTCACGGCCGTGCAGCTTGATAGCCAGACCTTTAAGGTTCAACAGGATTTCAATTACGTCTTCCTGTACACCTTCGATGGCGCTGTACTCGTGGAGCACACCGTCAATCTCGGCCTCGACTACTGCACAGCCGGGCATTGAGGACAACAGGATGCGGCGCAGCGCGTTGCCCAGGGTGTGGCCAAAACCACGCTCGAGAGGCTCGAGAGTGATCTTGGCGCGGGTTGGACTGACAACCTGCACATCAATGTGGCGGGGTGTCAGGAACTCATTTACCGAAATCTGCATGGATGCACCTATTTTCTAGCCCTTACTTGGAGTAGAGCTCGACAATCAGGCTTTCGTTGATGTCGGCGGACAGATCACTGCGAGCAGGAACGTTCTTGAAAACGCCCGACTTCTTCTCAGTGTCTACTTCTACCCATTCTACGCGGCCACGTTGGGCACACAGATCGAGAGCTTGGACAATGCGAAGTTGGTTTTTTGCTTTCTCGCGAATCGCGACCACGTCACCAGCACGAACCTGGTAAGACGGCACGTTAACGGTTTGGCCGTTTACGCTGACGGATTTGTGCGATACCAGCTGACGGGATTCGGCACGAGTCGAACCAAAGCCCATACGGTATACAACGTTGTCCAGACGGCATTCGAGCAGTTGCAGCAGGTTTTCACCGGTTGCACCTTTCTTGCCAGCAGCTTCTTTGTAGTAGCCGCTGAACTGACGCTCGAGAACGCCGTAGATACGACGGACCTTCTGCTTTTCACGCAGTTGGGTGCCGTAATCGGACTGGCGACCGCGGCGTTGGCCGTGGATACCAGGTGCTGCTTCAATGTTGCACTTCGATTCGATCGCGCGCACGCCGCTCTTCAAGAAGAGATCGGTGCCTTCGCGACGAGCGAGTTTGCATTTTGGACCAATGTAACGAGCCATTCTTTACAATCTCCTGGATTACACGCGGCGCTTCTTCGGCGGACGGCACCCGTTGTGCGGGATTGGCGTCACGTCGGTGATGCTGGCGATCTTATAGCCACAGCCGTTCAAAGCACGGACAGCAGACTCACGACCTGGACCTGGACCTTTGACGTTAACGTCGAGGTTTTTCAGGCCGTATTCCAGCGCAGCTTGACCAGCACGTTCAGCAGCTACTTGAGCAGCAAACGGGGTGGACTTGCGGGAACCGCGGAAACCCGAACCACCAGAGGTAGCCCAAGACAGCGCGTTACCTTGACGGTCGGTGATGGTCACGATGGTGTTGTTAAAAGATGCATGGATGTGGGCGATGCCATCAACCACTGTCTTTTTAACTTTTTTACGAGGACGAGCAGCAGGTTTTGCCATGATAATTTTCCTGTCGATTCGCGTGGGCGATTACTTGCGGATCGGCTTACGCGGACCTTTACGGGTACGCGCGTTAGTCTTGGTACGCTGACCGCGTACTGGAAGACCACGACGATGACGCAGACCACGGTAGCAACCGAGGTCCATCAAACGCTTGATTTTCATGTTGATTTCGCGACGCAGGTCACCTTCAGTGGTGAACTTCGCCACTTCGCCACGCAACAGCTCAATCTGCTCGTCGCTCAGATCTTTGATCTTTGCGGCTGGGTTTACCCCAGTGTCTGCGCAAATTTTCTGCGCAGTAGTGCGACCAACACCATAGATGTAGGTCAGCGAGATAACAGTGTGCTTGTTATCTGGAATGTTAACGCCTGCAATACGGGCCATTCAGTGGGACTCCAATTGACAGCTACCTACGCCCCGGAAGCCAAGAAATAGGGCGCGAGATAATATCGCTGTAATAACAAATAATCAACCCGGCAGCGCACTAGCTGCCGGGCTTCAAGCGGATCACACTCAGCCTTGGCGCTGTTTGTGACGCGGTTCCGCGCTGCAAATTACTCGAACAACACCTTCGCGGCGAATAATCTTGCAGTTACGGCACAGCTTTTTCACCGATGCACGAACTTTCATCACCAACTCCTCGAACCTTATGGGGTACTCAGCGCAACATGCCGCTGCCGTAGCCCTTCAGGTTGGCTTTCTTCATCAGGGATTCGTACTGGTGCGAAACGAGGTGCGATTGTACTTGGGACATGAAGTCCATCACAACCACGACCACGATCAGCAACGAGGTCCCGCCAAGGTAGAACGGAACGTTTGCTGCAACCACCAGGAACTGGGGAAGCAAACACACGGCCGTCATATATAGAGCACCGAACAGGGTCAAACGAGTCAGAACGCCATCAATGTAGCGTGCCGACTGCTCACCTGGACGGATACCCGGAATAAAGGCACCGGACTTCTTCAGGTTTTCCGCTACGTCTTTCGGATTGAACATCAACGCCGTATAGAAGAAGCAGAAGAAAATAATCCCTGCACTAAACAGCAGAATATTCAACGGCTGACCAGGAGCGATCGACTGAGAGAGGTCCTGCAGCCAGCCCATATTTTCAGACTGACCAAACCAGGTACCCAACGAAGCCGGAAACAGCAAAATGCTGCTCGCGAAGATTGCCGGAATAACACCGGCCATATTCACTTTCAGCGGCAAGTGGCTGGTCTGCGCAGCAAAAACCTTACGGCCCTGCTGACGCTTGGCGTAGTGAACAGCAATACGACGCTGGCCACGCTCAATGAACACCACAAAACCGATAATCGCTACTGCCAGCAAACCGATGGCAACCAAGGCGAAGATATTGATATCACCCTGACGCGCAGACTCGAAAGACTGCCCGATTGCTCTCGGAAGACCGGCGACGATACCTGCGAAAATCAACATCGAGATACCGTTGCCAACACCACGCTCAGTAATCTGCTCACCCAGCCACATCATGAACATCGCGCCAGCCACAAACGTGGATACCGCGACGAAATAGAAGCCAAAGTCACCAGTGAACGCAACGCCCTGCCCCGCCAGGCCAACGGACATGCCGATAGCTTGAACCAGAGCGAGGACGACAGTGCCGTAGCGGGTGTACTGGCTAATCTTGCGACGGCCAGCTTCACCTTCCTTCTTCAACTGCTCCAGCTGCGGGCTGACGGCGGTCATCAACTGCATGATGATCGATGCCGAAATGTACGGCATGATCCCCAAAGCAAAGATGCTCATCCGTTCCAGCGCGCCGCCGGAAAACATGTTGAACAAGCTAAGAATGGTCCCCTCATTCTGTCGAAACAGGTCTGCGAGTCGGTCCGGGTTGATACCTGGAACCGGGATGTGTGCGCCTATTCGGTAGACGATAATCGCCAGGAACAGAAAACGCAGACGAGCCCAAAGTTCAGACATACCGCCTTTGCCGAGCGCTGAGAGAGCACCTTGCTTAGCCATTTATTCCTCGAACTTGCCGCCAGCTGCTTCGATAGCCGAACGCGCACCTTTGGTGGCGCCGATTCCCTTGCCGATAGTGACAGCGCGAGTCACTTCACCGGACAACATGATTTTCACACGTTGTACGTTGACGTTAATCACGTTGGCATCTTTCAGGGTCTGCACAGTAACGATGTCGCCTTCCACTTTAGCCAGCTCGGACAGACGCACTTCTGCGCGGTCCATGGCTTTCAGGGATACGAAACCGAACTTAGGCAGGCGACGATGCAGCGGCTGTTGACCGCCTTCAAAGCCTGGAGCAATGGTGCCACCGGAGCGAGAGGTTTGACCTTTGTGGCCACGGCCACCAGTCTTACCCAAACCGCTACCGATACCACGGCCCGGACGATGCTTTTCGCGACGGGAACCCGGCGCTGGACTCAGATCATTGAGTTTCATCGATTAACCCTCTACACGCAGCATGTAGTAAGCCTTGTTGATCATCCCGCGATTCTCGGGAGTATCCTGGACTTCTACAGTGTGACCGATGCGACGCAGACCCAAACCTTTAACACACAGTTTGTGGTTAGGAATGCGGCCGGTCATGCTTTTGATCAGCGTTACTTTAACGGTAGCCATGATCAGAAGATCTCCTTGACAGTCAAGCCGCGCTTGGCAGCAATGGACTCAGGAGATTGCATAGCTTTCAGACCCTTGAAAGTGGCGTGAACCACGTTTACCGGGTTAGTCGAGCCGTAGCACTTGGCCAGAACGTTCTGAACGCCAGCAACTTCGAGGACAGCACGCATAGCGCCGCCAGCGATGATACCGGTACCTTCAGAAGCAGGCTGCATGTACACCTTCGAAGCGCCGTGAGCGGACTTCATTGCGTACTGCAGCGTGGTGCCGTTCAGATCAACTTGGATCATGTTGCGACGAGCAGCTTCCATTGCCTTCTGGATCGCAGCAGGCACTTCACGTGACTTGCCACGGCCGAAGCCAACGCGCCCTTTACCATCACCAACCACGGTCAACGCGGTGAAAGTGAAGATACGGCCGCCTTTAACGGTTTTGGCTACGCGGTTAACTTGAACCAGCTTCTCAATGTAGCCTTCGTCGCGCTTTTGGTCGTTATTTGACATAACTTAGAACTCCAGCCCAGCTTCACGAGCAGCATCAGCCAGCGCTTTCACGCGACCGTGGTACTTGAAGCCAGAGCGGTCGAAAGCCACTTGCGAGACGCCCACGGCCTTAGCACGTGTAGCGACCAGCTGGCCAACCTTTGTGGCCGCGTCGATGTTGCCGGTGGCACCATCACGCAGTTCTTTATCCAAAGTCGAGGCGCTTGCCAGGACTTTGTTGCCGTCGGCCGAGATGACCTGGGCGTAGATGTGCTGCGACGAGCGGTACACGCAGAGACGCACGACTTCGAGTTCGTGCATTTTCAGGCGTGCTTTGCGAGCGCGACGCAGTCGAGTAACTTTTTTGTCGGTCATTTGCTATGCCCTACTTCTTCTTGGCTTCTTTACGACGGACGACTTCGTCCGCGTAGCGCACACCTTTGCCTTTGTACGGCTCTGGTGGACGGAAGTCGCGGATCTCAGCGGCCACCTGACCTACCAGCTGCTTATCAATACCCTTGATCAGGATATCGGTTTGGCTAGGGGTCTCAGCGGTGATGCCTTCCGGCAGTTCGTAATCCACTGGGTGCGAGAAGCCAAGGGCCAGGTTCAAAACCGTGCCTTTTGCTTGCGCTTTGTAACCAACACCGACCAGCTGGAGCTTACGCTCGAAGCCTTGGCTTACGCCTTGGACCATGTTGTTTACCAACGCACGCGTGGTACCTGCCATTGCGCGAGTTTGTTGATCGCCATTGCGAGCAGCGAAACGCAGCTCACCAGCTTCTTCAACGATCTCAACGGACGAATGGATGTTCAGTTCAAGAGTGCCCTTGGCACCCTTCACCGAAAGCTGTTGGCCTGCGAATTTTACTTCGACACCGGCTGGCAGCTTAACGGGGTTCTTAGCGACGCGAGACATGCTTATCCCCCCTTAGAACACAGTGCAAAGAACTTCGCCGCCGACACCGGCAGCGCGCGCAGCACGATCCGTCATCACACCTTTGTTGGTGGAGACGATAGACACGCCCAGACCGCCACGAACTTTCGGCAGATCTTCAGCGGACTTGTACTGACGCAGGCCTGGACGGCTAACGCGCTTCACTTCTTCAATGACCGAACGGCCTTCGAAGTACTTCAGCTCGATGGACAGCAGTGGCTTGGTTTCGCTGCTGATCTGATAACCCGCAATGTAGCCTTCGTCTTTCAGGACTTTGGCAACAGCTACCTTCAACTTGGAAGATGGCATGCTTACGACGGACTTTTCAGCCATCTGGGCATTACGGATACGAGTTAGCATGTCCGCTAACGGGTCCTGCATACTCATGGGCTAGACGCTCCTAATACAAAAAAATTAGCCTTGCGGCTACATATGTCGCCGAGAATCTCCGGGCATAAAAAACACGGGCTCAGGCGAGCCGCGTATTTTAGACATACTCCAGAAATGAAACAAGCCCCAAAAGGGGCTTGATCCAGATTCAAGGTCACCGGCGGTCAGTATCTTGCGATTCTGCCCGCCTGGACGTTGAAAGTACTTACCAGCTGGCTTTAACCAGACCTGGTACGTCACCACGCATTGCCGCTTCACGCAGTTTGTTACGGCCGAGGCCGAACTTGCGGTAAACGCCGTGTGGACGACCGGTCAGGCGGCAGCGGTTACGCATGCGCGAAGCGCTTGCGTCACGTGGCTGCTTCTGCAGAGCAACTGTTGCTTCCCAACGTGCTTCTGGACTTGCGTTCAGATCAACGATGATTGCTTTCAGTGCTGCACGCTTCTTGGCGTACTTGGCAACCGTGAGCTGACGCTTCAGCTCGCGGTTTTTCATGCTCATCTTGGCCATGGTCCTACTCCAATCAGTTGCGGAACGGGAATTTGAAAGCACGCAACAGGGCGCGACCTTCATCATCGTTCTTGGCAGTGGTGGTCAGGGTGATGTCCAGACCGCGGAGAGCATCGATCTTGTCGTAGTCGATTTCCGGGAAGATGATCTGCTCTTTCACGCCCATGCTGTAGTTACCACGACCATCGAAGGACTTGGCATTCAGGCCGCGGAAGTCGCGAACCCGAGGCAGGGAGATCGACAGCAGACGATCCAGGAATTCATACATACGCTCACGGCGCAGAGTCACTTTGACGCCGATCGGCCAACCTTCACGGACTTTGAAGCCAGCGATGGATTTCCGAGCGTAAGTCACAACGACTTTTTGACCGGTGATCTTTTCCAGGTCAGCAACAGCGTGCTCGATGACTTTTTTGTCACCGACCGCTTCGCCCAGACCCATGTTCAGGGTGATTTTGGTAACGCGTGGAACTTCCATCACGTTCGAAAGCTTAAGTTCTTCCTTAAGCTTCGGTGCGATTTCTTTCCAGTAAATCTCTTTTAGTCGTGCCATGGTCTTCTACCTAGCAGTGTTCAAGCATCAACCGCTTTTTGGGTCGACTTGAAGACACGAATTTTCTTGCCGTCTTCTACTTTGAAACCAACGCGGTCAGCCTTGTTGGTTTCGCCGTTGAAAATGGCGACGTTAGAAGCGTCCAGTGGAGCTTCTTTTTCGACGATACCGCCTTGTACGCCCGACATCGGGTTAGGCTTGGTATGACGCTTAACCAGGTTCAGACCACCGATAACCAGACGGTTATTAGCGAGAACCTTAAGCACCTTACCGCGCTTACCTTTGTCTTTGCCGGCGATCACGATGATCTCGTCGTCACGACGAATCTTTTGCATGTCGGATCTCCTTACAGCACTTCTGGGGCGAGCGAGACGATCTTCATGAACTTCTCAGTACGAAGTTCACGGGTCACTGGCCCAAAGATACGGGTGCCGATCGGCTCTTGCTTGTTGTTCAGAAGAACAGCAGCGTTGCCATCAAAGCGGATAATGGAGCCATCAGCACGACGTACGCCGTGACGAGTGCGGACTACAACAGCAGTCATCACTTGGCCTTTTTTCACCTTACCGCGAGGAATTGCTTCCTTCACGGTAACTTTGATGATGTCACCGATACCAGCGTAACGACGATGGGAGCCACCCAGCACCTTGATGCACATAACACGGCGAGCGCCGCTGTTATCGGCCACATCGAGCATGGATTGAGTCTGAATCATATAATTTCTCCGACCCCTAGTCCTTAGACTTCCACAGCGCGTTCGAGAACATCAACCAGTGCCCAAGACTTGGTCTTGGCCAGCGGACGAGTTTCACGAATAGTGACTTTGTCGCCGATGTGGCACTGGTTGGTTTCGTCGTGCGCGTGCAGCTTAGTCGAACGCTTAACATATTTACCGTAGATCGGGTGCTTAACGCGACGCTCGATCAGTACGGTGATGGTTTTGTCCATCTTGTCGCTGACAACACGGCCAGTCAGCGTACGGACAGTCTTTTCGGCTTCAGCCATGATCACTTACCTGCCTGCTGGTTGAGCACAGTCTTCACGCGAGCGATGTCACGCTTAACTTGCGAGAGCAGATGAGACTGCCCCAACTGGCCAGTTGCTTTCTGCATACGCAGATTGAACTGGTCGCGCAGCAGGCCGAGCAGTTGCTCGTTCAGCTGCTGTGCGGATTTTTCACGAAGTTCATTCGCTTTCATCACATCACCGTCCGTTTAACAAAGGCGGTGGCGAGCGGCAGCTTTGCAGCAGCCAGGGCAAAAGCCTCACGCGCCAGCTCTTCAGTTACACCCTCGATTTCATACAGGACTTTGCCTGGCTGAATCTGGGCTACCCAGTATTCCACGTTACCCTTACCTTTACCCATCCGAACCTCGAGAGGTTTTTTGGAGATCGGCTTGTCCGGGAATACACGGATCCAGATCTTGCCGCCACGTTTAACGTGACGGGTCAGTGCACGACGCGCTGACTCGATCTGACGAGCGGTGAGACGACCACGAGCTACAGACTTCAGCGCGAACTCGCCGAAGCTGACTTTGCTACCGCGCTGAGCCAGACCACGGTTGTGGCCTGTCATCTGCTTGCGGAACTTCGTACGCTTTGGTTGCAACATTTGGCGTACCCCTTACTTAGCAGCTTTTTTACGAGGCGCTGGTGCTTGTGGTTTCAGTTCTTCTTGGCGACCACCAATTACTTCGCCTTTGAAGATCCAAACCTTTACACCGATCACACCGTAAGTGGTGTGAGCTTCGTAGTTGGCATAGTCGATGTCGGCACGCAGGGTGTGCAGTGGCACACGACCTTCGCGATACCATTCAGTACGTGCGATTTCAGCACCGCCGAGACGACCGCTCACTTGGATTTTGATGCCTTTGGCACCAATGCGCATGGCGTTCTGTACAGCGCGCTTCATAGCGCGACGGAACATTACGCGACGCTCCAGCTGCTGAGCTACGCTCTGCGCAACCAGCATACCGTCGAGCTCCGGCTTGCGGATCTCTTCGATATTGATGTGCACAGGCACACCCATTTGCTTGGTCAGGTCCTGACGCAGTTTCTCAACATCTTCACCTTTCTTCCCGATAACGATACCTGGACGAGCGGTGTGGATGGTGATACGTGCAGTTTGTGCCGGACGATGGATATCGATACGGCTTACGGACGCGCTTTTTAGTTTGTCTTGGAGATACTCACGCACCTTCAGATCAGCGAACAAATAGTCCGCATAAGTCCGACCGTCTGCGTACCAGACGGAGGTGTGCTCCTTGACGATTCCCAGGCGAATGCCAATGGGATGTACTTTCTGACCCATCTCTTCGACTCCGTTACTTGTCAGCAACCTTGACAGTGATATGGCAAGACCGCTTGACGATGCGATCAGCACGGCCTTTGGCACGTGGCATGATGCGCTTCAGCGAACGCCCTTCGTTGACGAAAACGGTGCTGACCTTCAGGTCATCAACGTCTGCGCCTTCGTTATGCTCGGCGTTGGCTACGGCCGACTCCAGCACTTTCTTCATGATCTCGGCGGCTTTCTTACTGCTGAAAGCCAACAGGTTGAGCGCTTCGCCCACCTTCTTCCCGCGGATCTGGTCGGCGACCAAGCGGGCTTTCTGGGCGGAGATTCGAGCGCCCGACAACTTAGCGGCTACTTCCATTTCCTAACCCCTTAACGCTTGGCTTTCTTGTCTGCCACGTGCCCACGATAAGTGCGGGTACCGGCAAACTCGCCCAGTTTGTGGCCGACCATGTCTTCGTTAACGAGAACTGGGACGTGTTGACGACCGTTGTGTACTGCGATGGTCAAACCGACCATTTGTGGCAGGATCATCGAACGACGCGACCAGGTTTTAACTGGTTTGCGATCGTTCTTTTCCGCCGCCACTTCGATCTTCTTCAGTAGGTGAAGATCAATAAAAGGACCTTTTTTCAGAGAACGTGGCACTGTCGTATCCCTCTATTTACTTGCGACGACGGACGATCATTTTGTCGGTACGCTTATTACCACGAGTCTTCGCGCCCTTAGTCGGGAAGCCCCATGGCGATACCGGATGACGACCACCAGAGGTACGACCTTCACCACCACCGTGTGGGTGGTCAACCGGGTTCATGGCAACACCACGAACGGTTGGGCGAACGCCACGCCAGCGTTTGGCACCAGCTTTACCCAGCGAACGCAGGCTGTGCTCGGAGTTCGAGACTTCACCCAGGGTCGCGCGGCATTCAGCCAGCACTTTACGCATCTCACCAGAACGCAGACGCAGGGTCACGTAGACACCTTCACGAGCGATCAGCTGAGCCGAAGCACCAGCGGAACGAGCGATTTGCGCGCCTTTACCTGGCTTCAATTCGATGCCGTGTACGGTGCTACCAACTGGAATGTTACGCAGTTGCAGAGCGTTGCCCGGCTTGATCGGCGCCAAAGCACCTGCGATCAGCTGGTCACCAGCACTCACGCCTTTAGGGGCGATGATGTAGCGACGCTCGCCATCTGCGTACAGCAGCAGAGCGATGTGAGCAGTACGGTTTGGATCGTATTCAATACGCTCGACAGTGGCAGAGATGCCATCTTTGTCGTTGCGACGGAAATCGACCAGACGATAATGCTGCTTATGGCCACCACCGATGTGACGAGTGGTAATACGACCATTGTTGTTACGACCACCAGTCTTCGATTTTTTCTCGAGCAGCGGTGCGTGAGGAGCGCCTTTATGCAGCTCCTGGTTGACCACCTTGACCACAAAACGGCGGCCAGGGGAAGTCGGTTTGCATTTAACGATTGCCATGATGCACCCCTTCCTTACTCAGCACTGCTGCTGAAATCGAGATCTTGGCCTGGCTGAAGGGAGATAACTGCCTTCTTCCAGTCATTACGCTTGCCCAGACCGCGAGCAGTGCGCTTGCTCTTACCCAGAACATTCAGGGTAGTAACACGCTCTACTTTCACGCTGAACAGGCTTTCGACGGCCTTCTTGATTTCCAGCTTGGTTGCGTCAGTTGCAACCTTGAAAACGAACTGGCCTTTCTTGTCAGCCAGAACCGTAGCCTTTTCGGAAACGTGCGGGCCAAGCAGAACTTTAAATACGCGTTCCTGGTTCATCCCAGCAGCTCCTCGAATTTCTTCACGGCCGACACGGTGATCAACACCTTGTCGTATGCGATCAGACTAACTGGATCGGAACCTTGCACGTCACGTACATCAACGTGTGGCAGGTTGCGAGCAGCCAGGTACAGGTTCTGATCAACAGCTTCAGACACGATCAAAACATCGGTCAGGCTCATGTTGTTCAGTTTGCCCAGCAGATCTTTGGTTTTTGGACTTTCAACAGCGAAGTCCTGAACCACGACCAGGCGATCAGTACGCACGAGTTCAGCAAGGATGGAGCGCAGTGCTGCGCGATACATCTTCTTGTTGAGCTTCTGAGTGTGATCCTGCGGACGAGCTGCGAAAGTGGTACCGCCGCCACGCCAGATTGGGCTACGGATAGTACCGGCACGAGCACGGCCAGTACCTTTCTGACGCCAAGGGCGCTTACCGCCACCACGTACGTCGGAACGGGTCTTTTGCTGCTTGCTACCTTGACGGCCGCCGGCCATGTAGGCCACGACTGCTTGGTGAACCAGCGTCTCGTTGAATTCGCCGCCAAATGTCAGTTCGGAAACTTCGATCGCTTGAGCGTCATTTACATTTAATTGCATGTCAGCTTCCCCTTAACCGCGAGCCTTGGCCGCTGGACGTACAACCAGGTTGCCGCCAGTAGCGCCAGGAACAGCACCCTTGACCAACAACAGATTGCGTTCAGCGTCGACGCGCACTACTTCGAGGGACTGCACGGTCACGCGCTCAGCGCCCATATGACCGGACATTTTTTTGCCCTTGAATACACGACCAGGAGTCTGGCACTGGCCAATAGAGCCCGGGACGCGGTGGGAAACGGAGTTACCGTGAGTGTTGTCTTGGCCACGGAAATTCCAACGCTTGATCGTACCCTGGAAGCCTTTACCTTTGGACTGACCGGTTACATCAACCAGTTGACCAGCGGCGAAGATTTCAGCGTTGATCAGATCGCCAGCCTGGTAGTCGCCGTCTTCGAGACGGAACTCCATAACAGTGCGACCAGCTGCAACGTTTGCTTTAGCGAAGTGACCTGCTTGAGCAGCAGTCACACGCGAAGCGCGACGCTCGCCGACAGTGACTTGCACTGCACGATAGCCATCGGTTTCTTCAGTTTTGAACTGGGTGACGCGATTCGGCTCGATCTCAATGACCGTGACCGGAATGGAGACACCTTCTTCGGTGAAAATACGGGTCATACCGCATTTACGACCGACTACACCAATAGTCATGTTGTAAACCTCATGAGTGTACGGGGCTTTCACCCGCTATGGCCGCCCATTTCAGAGCGTTACACGACTAAGACCCAAGTCTTAGCCGAGGCTGATCTGTACTTCCACACCGGCCGCCAGATCAAGCTTCATAAGTGCATCAACGGTTTTATCCGTTGGCTGGACGATGTCCAGTACGCGCTTATGAGTACGGATCTCGTACTGGTCACGCGCGTCTTTGTTGACGTGCGGGGAGACCAGAACGGTGAACCGTTCTTTACGGGTAGGCAGTGGAATTGGACCACGCACTTGAGCACCAGTACGTTTCGCGGTTTCCACGATTTCCTGGGTGGATTGGTCGATCAGGCGATGGTCAAAAGCCTTCAACCTGATACGGATTTGCTGATTTTGCATTGGATTTCAGACTCCGGCTGCTATTCCCAGCGAGCGCAATACGCCCGTTAAAAGGAGGCGCAATTCTATAGACGGCCCTGATAGGTGTCAACCCAATAAAAAAGGCCCCCGCTGAGCGGGGGCCTTTTCAAAACATCAGAGCTATCTCAGAAGAGATAATTACTCGATGATTTTAGCTACAACGCCAGCACCAACGGTACGGCCGCCTTCACGGATTGCGAAACGCAGACCGTCTTCCATAGCGATGGTTTTGATCAGGGTGACAACCATTTTGATGTTGTCGCCTGGCATTACCATTTCTACGCCTTCCGGCAGTTCGCAGTTACCGGTTACGTCGGTAGTACGGAAGTAGAACTGTGGACGGTAGCCTTTGAAGAACGGAGTGTGACGACCGCCTTCTTCTTTGCTCAGCACGTACACTTCAGCTTCGAACTTGGTGTGCGGCTTAACCGAACCTGGCTTAACCAGAACCTGGCCACGCTCAACGTCGTCACGCTTGGTACCACGCAGCAGAACGCCGCAGTTCTCGCCTGCACGACCTTCGTCGAGCAGTTTACGGAACATTTCAACACCGGTGCAGGTGGTGACGGTAGTGTCACGCAGACCAACGATTTCCAGTGGATCTTGAACCTTAACGATACCGCGCTCGATACGACCAGTTACAACAGTACCGCGACCGGAGATCGAGAATACGTCTTCGATTGGCATCAGGAACGGCTTGTCGATAACACGAACTGGATCTGGGATGTAGCTGTCCAGAGTTTCAACCAGTTTACGAACGGACGTGGTGCCCATTTCGTTATCGTCTTTGCCTTCCAGAGCCATACGAGCAGAACCGATGATGATCGGAGTGTCGTCGCCTGGGAAGTCGTAAGTGCTCAGCAGGTCGCGCACTTCCATCTCAACCAGTTCCAGCAGCTCAGCGTCGTCTACCAGGTCAGCCTTGTTCAGGTAAACCACGATGTACGGAACGCCTACCTGGCGGGACAGCAGGATGTGCTCACGGGTTTGTGGCATCGGACCATCAGCGGCCGAGCAAACCAGGATCGCGCCGTCCATCTGGGCAGCACCGGTGATCATGTTCTTCACATAGTCAGCGTGACCTGGGCAGTCAACGTGAGCGTAGTGACGGATCAGCGAGTTGTATTCAACGTGCGCGGTGTTGATGGTGATACCACGAGCTTTTTCTTCTGGAGCGCTGTCGATTTTATCGAAATCAACGATTGCGGAACCGAAAACTTCGGAGCAAACGCGAGTCAGAGCAGCAGTCAGAGTGGTTTTACCGTGGTCAACGTGACCGATGGTGCCAACGTTGACGTGCGGTAGGGAACGATCAAATTTTTCTTTAGCCACGACAATTAACTCCTTGCCTAAAGGACTGAATCAGCCTTGTTTTTTGGATACAGTTTCAGCGATGTGCGCCGGAGCTGTGTTGTATTTTTTGAATTCCATAGAGTAGCTTGCGCGACCCTGGGACATGGAGCGAACGTCGGTCGCATAACCGAACATCTCACCCAACGGAACCTCGGCGCGAATCACTTTGCCGGAAACCGTGTCTTCCATACCCAAGATCATGCCGCGACGACGGTTAAGGTCGCCCATGACATCACCCATATAGTCTTCAGGTGTAACAACTTCTACCGCCATGATTGGCTCAAGCAACTCACCACCGCCCTTCTGGGCCAGTTGCTTGGTTGCCATGGAAGCAGCCACCTTAAACGCCATCTCGTTGGAGTCGACGTCGTGGTAAGAACCGTCAAAAACGGTTGCTTTCAGGCCGATCAGCGGATAGCCGGCAACAACACCGTTCTTCATCTGCTCTTCGATGCCCTTCTGGATAGCAGGGATGTATTCCTTAGGAACAACACCACCGACTACTTCGTTCACGAATTGCAGACCTTCCTGACCTTCGTCAGCAGGCGCAAAACGGATCCAGCAGTGACCGAACTGACCACGACCGCCGGACTGACGAACGAACTTGCCTTCGATTTCACAGTTCTTCGTGATGCGCTCACGATAGGAAACCTGAGGCTTACCGATGTTGGCTTCGACGTTGAACTCACGGCGCATCCGGTCAACCAGGATGTCCAGGTGCAGCTCGCCCATGCCGGAGATGATCGTTTGACCAGTCTCTTCATCAGTCTTGACGCGGAAAGATGGATCTTCCTGAGCAAGTTTGCCCAGAGCGATACCCATTTTTTCCTGGTCATCCTTGGTCTTAGGCTCTACGGCAACCGAAATAACCGGCTCCGGGAAGTCCATACGAACCAGGATGATTGGCTTGTCAGCGTTGCACAAGGTTTCACCAGTGGTGACGTCCTTCATGCCGATCAAGGCCGCGATGTCACCAGCGCGTACTTCCTTGATCTCTTCGCGGGCGTTTGCGTGCATTTGCACCATACGACCCACGCGCTCTTTCTTGCCTTTAACCGAGTTGATCACGCCGTCGCCGGAGTTCAACACGCCCGAGTAAACGCGGACGAAGGTCAAGGTACCCACGAATGGGTCAGTGGCAATTTTGAATGCCAAAGCGGAGAACGGTTCTGCGTCGTCTGCATGACGCTCCAGCTCGATAGTCTCGTCATCCGGGTCAGTACCCTTGATGGCAGGAATATCCACTGGTGCCGGCAGGTAGTCGATCACAGCATCGAGAACCAGGGGAACACCCTTGTTCTTGAACGAGGAACCGCAAACAGCCAAGACGATCTCACCAGCGATAGTACGCTGACGCAGAGCAGCCTTGATTTCCACGTTGGTGAGTTCTTCACCTTCGAGGTACTTGTTCATCAGCTCTTCGTTGGCTTCAGCCGCAGCTTCAACCATGTTGTTGCGCCATTCGTCAGCCAGTTCCTGCAGTTCAGCAGGGATAGGCTTGCGAACCGGAACCATACCTTTGTCAGCATCGTTCCAGTAAACAGCTTCCATGGTCAGCAGATCGATCTGGCCCTGGAAGTTGTCTTCGGAACCGATAGCCAACTGGATTGGCACCGGGGTGTGACCCAGGCGCTGCTTGATCTGACCGATCACGCGCAGGAAGTTGGCACCAGCACGGTCCATCTTGTTTACGTAAACAAGACGTGGAACGCCGTATTTGTTGGCTTGACGCCATACGGTTTCCGACTGAGGCTCAACACCCGAGGTACCGCAGAACACAACGACAGCGCCGTCGAGTACGCGCAGGGAACGCTCAACTTCAATGGTGAAGTCTACGTGGCCCGGGGTATCGATTACGTTGAAGCGGTGCTCATCCTTGTACTGCTTCTCGGAACCTTTCCAGAAGGCGGTAATAGCAGCAGAAGTAATGGTAATACCACGCTCCTGCTCCTGAACCATCCAGTCTGTGGTCGCGGCGCCGTCATGCACCTCGCCCATCTTGTGACTTTTGCCGGTGTAAAACAGTACGCGCTCGGTGGTGGTGGTTTTACCAGCATCCACGTGAGCAACGATACCGATGTTACGGTAGCGGCTAATCGGAGTAGTACGAGCCATAAAGCCCTCGCAAAATTAGTGAAGCTAAGATTAGAAGCGGTAGTGCGAGAAAGCTTTGTTAGCTTCAGCCATACGGTGCACGTCTTCACGCTTCTTAACAGCAGCACCTTTACCTTCAGCAGCGTCCAACAGCTCGCCGGCCAAACGCAGGGCCATAGACTTCTCGCCGCGCTTACGGGCGAAGTCTACCAACCAGCGCATTGCCAGAGCGTTACGACGGGACGGACGAACTTCGACCGGAACCTGGTAAGTAGCACCGCCTACACGGCGCGACTTCACTTCGACCAGCGGAGCGATGGCGTCGAGAGCTTTCTCGAAGATTTCCAGGGGGTCGCTGTTCTTGCGTTCTTTAACCTTTTCCAGCGCGCCATAAACGATACGCTCGGCAACGGCTTTCTTGCCGCTTTCCATCACGTGGTTCATGAACTTGGCCAGAATTTGGCTTCCGTATTTTGGATCGTCAAGCACTTCGCGCTTGGCTGCTACGCGTCTTCTTGGCATGGATAAGCCCTCAAACGGTCTTCAGGTTCGTTCGGAATCGGTGCCCTTTCGGGACGCCTCCGACCTTACTCTTATCGACTCAGAAAATAAGATGATTCAGTTTTACAAAAAGCCGCTACTACTTAGGCTTCTTGGTACCGTACTTCGAACGACCCTGGTTACGACCTTTAACGCCGGAAGTATCCAAGGAGCCGCGTACGGTGTGGTAACGAACACCTGGCAAGTCTTTTACACGACCGCCGCGGATCAGTACCACGCTGTGCTCTTGCAGGTTGTGGCCTTCACCGCCGATGTACGAGGAAACCTCGAAACCGTTGGTCAGGCGCACACGGCATACTTTACGCAGTGCCGAGTTAGGTTTTTTCGGCGTGGTGGTATACACACGAGTGCATACGCCACGACGTTGCGGGCAGTTCTGCAGCGCAGGTACGTCGGATTTCTCGACGATACGCTTACGCGGCTGACGTACCAGCTGGTTGATAGTTGCCATCTACTAGCTCCACTGTTGTCTTGCGACGCTATTGTCTTGCAAGAAAAGCAAAATGGCAGGAACGAATTCCCGCCAAATTTAGGGGTACAAGAGTCTAAAGAGGATCTTGCCCCCAGTCAAGGCAAGGCCCCGACCTCCCCTCTCGTCGAACCGGGGCAAAAATGCCTCGATCCGACGAATGGGGCTGCCAGGGCCCAGACTTATTTATCGCAGAACTCAGTTACCGCTTGAGTTCAGCGCTTCGGTCAGTGCAGCTTCCACTTCACTGGCGCTTACGCGCAGCGGCTTGTCAGCATCACGGCGGCGCTTGCGCTCGCTGTGGTAAGCCAAACCGGTACCAGCCGGGATCAAACGACCCACGACTACGTTTTCTTTCAGGCCGCGCAGGTAATCGCGCTTGCCGGTTACCGCTGCTTCGGTCAGTACGCGAGTGGTCTCCTGGAAGGAGGCCGCCGAGATGAACGACTCAGTGGACAACGACGCCTTGGTGATACCCAGCAACACACGAGTGAACTTGGAGACAAATTTGTCTTCCGCGCCCAGACGTTCGTTTTCTACCAGTACGTGAGTCAGTTCCATCTGGTCGCCCTTGATGAAACTGGAATCGCCGGATTCAGCGATTTCAACTTTACGCAGCATCTGACGCAGGATGGTCTCGATGTGCTTATCGTTGATCTTCACGCCTTGCAGACGGTAAACGTCCTGGATCTCGTTAACGATGTACTTGGCCAGCGCACTCACACCCAGCAGACGCAGGATGTCGTGTGGATCGCTTGGGCCGTCGGAGATAACTTCGCCGCGGTTTACCTGTTCGCCTTCGAAGACGTTCAGGTGACGCCACTTAGGAATCAGCTCTTCGTACGGATCAGTACCATCGTTCGGGGTAATGACCAGACGGCGCTTGCCTTTGGTCTCTTTACCGAACGCGATGGTGCCGCTGACTTCAGCCAGAATCGACGCTTCTTTCGGACGACGAGCTTCGAACAAGTCGGCAACACGCGGCAGACCACCGGTGATGTCGCGGGTCTTCGAAGTTTCTTGCGGGATACGCGCGATAACATCACCGATCGCGATCTTCGCACCATCCGCTACACCGACCAGGGCGTTGGCTGGCAGGAAGTACTGAGCGATTACGTCAGTGCCTGGCAGCAACAAGTCCTTGCCGTTGTCGTCGACCATCTTCACGGCAGGACGGATGTCTTTACCGGCAGCTGGACGATCTTTCGCGTCGAGTACTTCAATGTTGGTCATACCGGTCAATTCGTCAGTCTGACGCTTGATCGTAATGCCTTCTTCCATGCCCACGTAGGTCACGGTACCTTTCATTTCGGTAACGATTGGGTGAGTGTGCGGATCCCACTTGGCCACGATTGCGCCAGCGTCGACCTTGTCACCTTCTTTAACCGAAATCACAGCACCGTACGGCAGCTTGTAACGCTCACGCTCACGACCGTAGTCATCAGCGATTGCCAGCTCACCGGAACGGGATACAGCAACCAGGCAACCATCCACTCGCTCAACGTGCTTCAGGTTGTGCAGACGGACAGTACCGCCATTCTTCACCTGAACGCTGTCAGCTGCGGAGGTCCGGCTTGCCGCACCACCGATGTGGAACGTACGCATGGTCAGCTGGGTACCCGGCTCACCGATGGACTGGGCAGCAATTACACCAACCGCTTCACCGATGTTCACCTGGTGACCACGAGCCAAGTCACGGCCGTAGCACTTGGCGCAGATGCCATAGCGGGTTTCGCAGCTGATCGGCGAGCGAACAATCACTTCGTCGATGCTGTTGAGTTCGATGAACTCGACCCACTTCTCATCTACCAGGGTGCCGGCAGGAACGATAATTTCCTCGGTACCTGGCTTGAATACGTCACGGGCGATAACTCGACCCAGTACGCGCTCACCCAATGGCTCTACAACGTCGCCGCCTTCGATGTGCGGAGTCATCAGCAGACCGTGTTCGGTGCCGCAGTCAACTTCAGTCACAACCAAGTCTTGCGCAACGTCTACCAGACGACGAGTCAGGTAACCGGAGTTAGCTGTTTTCAACGCGGTATCCGCAAGACCCTTACGAGCACCGTGAGTGGAGATGAAGTACTGAAGTACGCTCAAACCTTCACGGAAGTTCGCAGTAATCGGCGTTTCGATGATGGAGCCGTCCGGCTTGGCCATCAGGCCACGCATACCGGCGAGCTGACGGATCTGCGCAGCAGAACCCCGTGCGCCCGAGTCGGCCATCATGTACATCGAGTTGAACGACTCTTGATCGACTTCTACGCCATGACGGTCGATAACTTTCTCTTTCGAGAGGTTAGCCATCATCGCCTTCGACACTTCGTCGTTGGCCTTGGACCAAAGGTCGATCACTTTGTTGTACTTCTCGCCCTGGGTTACCAGGCCGGAGGCGTACTGGCTTTCGATTTCTTTCACTTCATCAGTTGCAGCATTGATGATCTGGGCTTTTTCATCCGGGATAACGAAGTCGTTAACACCGATGGAAACGCCGGAAATGGTCGAATAAGCAAAGCCGGTGTACATCAACTGGTCAGCGAAGATCACAGTCTCTTTCAAACCAACCACGCGGTAGCACTGGTTGATCAGCTTGGAGATCGCCTTTTTCTTCATCGGCAAGTTGACGACGTCGTACGACAGACCTTTTGGCACAACTTGATACAGCAGCGCACGGCCGACAGTAGTGTCGACAATACGAGTGCCGCTCACGCTGCCGCCATCACGGTCGTTGACGGTTTCGTTGATCCGCACTTTGACCTTGGCATGCAGTGCGGCTTCGCCGGCACGGAACACACGGTCAACTTCTTGCAGGTCAGCGAACACACGACCTTCGCCTTTGGCATTGATCGCTTCACGGGTCATGTAGTACAGACCCAATACAACGTCCTGCGACGGAACGATGATTGGCTCACCGTTGGCTGGCGACAGAATGTTGTTGGTCGACATCATCAACGCACGCGCTTCCAACTGTGCTTCCAGTGTCAGCGGTACGTGCACGGCCATTTGGTCGCCGTCGAAGTCGGCGTTGTACGCAGCACAGACCAACGGGTGCAGCTGGATAGCCTTACCTTCGATCAGTACCGGTTCAAACGCCTGGATACCCAGACGGTGAAGGGTCGGTGCACGGTTGAGGAGAACCGGGTGTTCGCGAATCACTTCAGCGAGAACGTCCCAAACCTCAGGCAGTTCGCGCTCGACCATTTTCTTGGCCGCTTTGATGGTGGTCGCGAGACCGCGCATTTCCAGTTTGCCGAAGATGAATGGCTTGAACAGCTCAAGCGCCATCTTCTTAGGCAGACCGCACTGGTGCAGACGCAGGGTCGGGCCTACGGTAATTACCGAACGACCGGAGTAGTCAACACGCTTACCGAGCAAGTTCTGACGGAAACGGCCTTGCTTACCCTTGATCATGTCAGCCAAGGATTTCAGAGGACGCTTGTTCGAACCGGTGATAGCGCGACCACGACGACCGTTGTCGAGCAAGGCATCGACAGCTTCTTGCAACATACGCTTTTCGTTGCGCACGATGATGTCCGGAGCGGACAGATCAAGCAGGCGCTTCAAGCGGTTGTTACGGTTGATCACGCGGCGGTACAGGTCGTTGAGGTCGGACGTCGCGAAACGACCACCGTCCAACGGTACCAGCGGACGCAGGTCTGGCGGCAGAACCGGCAGAACGGTCAGCACCATCCACTCTGGCAAGTTGCCGGAACCCTGGAAGGCTTCCATCAACTTCAGACGCTTGGACAGCTTCTTGATCTTGGTTTCGGAGTTGGTTTGCGGAATTTCTTCGCGCAGACGGCCAATCTCGTGCTCCAGGTCGATAGCGTGCAGCAGTTCGCGGACAGCTTCGGCACCCATGCGGGCATCGAAATCGTCACCGAATTCTTCCAGCGCTTCGAAGTACTGCTCGTCGTTCAGCAGCTGACCTTTTTCAAGGGTGGTCATGCCTGGATCGATAACGACATAGCTCTCGAAGTAGAGAACGCGTTCGATATCACGCAGGGTCATGTCCATCAGCAAGCCGATACGGGACGGCAGCGATTTCAGAAACCAGATGTGGGCAACCGGCGAAGCCAGTTCGATGTGCGCCATGCGCTCACGACGAACCTTGGCCAGTGCAACTTCAACGCCGCACTTCTCGCAGATCACACCACGGTGCTTCAAGCGCTTGTACTTACCGCACAGGCACTCGTAATCCTTTACCGGGCCAAAGATCTTGGCGCAGAACAGGCCGTCACGTTCTGGTTTGAACGTACGGTAGTTAATGGTTTCCGGCTTTTTAACTTCACCGAACGACCACGAACGGATCATCTCAGGCGATGCCAACCCAATACGGATGGCGTCGAACTCTTCGACTTGACCCTGGTTTTTCAGCAAATTCAGTAGGTCTTTCAAGGCCTTTCCTCCTGGCGGAGCAGAGAGCGGGCTAAACAGCCCCGCTCTCGATTCGCGTCACGTGTTATTCGGTTTCCAGATCGATATCGATGCCGAGGGAACGAATTTCTTTGATCAACACGTTGAAGGACTCGGGCATGCCCGGCTCCATACGGTGATCGCCGTCCACGATGTTTTTGTACATCTTGGTCCGACCGTTCACATCGTCCGACTTCACTGTGAGCATTTCTTGCAGAGTGTAAGCAGCACCGTATGCTTCCAGTGCCCAGACCTCCATCTCCCCGAAACGCTGACCACCGAACTGAGCCTTACCACCCAGCGGCTGCTGGGTAACCAGGCTGTACGAACCGGTAGAACGAGCGTGCATCTTATCGTCTACCAAGTGGTTCAGCTTCAGCATGTACATGTAGCCAACAGTAACCGGGCGCTCAAACTTGTTGCCGGTACGGCCGTCGAACAGCTGCATCTGGCCGCTTTCTGGCAGGTCTGCCAGTTTCAGCATGGCCTTGATTTCGCTTTCCTTGGCACCGTCGAACACCGGGGTAGCCATTGGAACGCCGCCGCGCAGGTTCTTCGCCAGATCCAGGATTTCCTGGTCGGAGAAGGTGTCCAGCTCTTCGTTGCGACCGCCGATCTCGTTGTAGATCTCGTGCAGGAACTTACGCAGGTCAGCAACCTTGCGCTGCTCTTCGATCATACGGTTGATCTTCTCGCCCAGACCCTTGGCCGCGAGGCCCAGGTGGGTTTCAAGGATCTGACCAACGTTCATACGCGAAGGTACGCCCAACGGGTTGAGGACGACGTCGACCGGGGTGCCATTGGCATCGTGCGGCATGTCTTCAACCGGCATGATCACGGAGACCACACCTTTGTTACCGTGACGACCGGCCATCTTGTCGCCCGGCTGGATGCGGCGACGGATTGCCAGGTAAACCTTGACGATTTTCAGCACGCCTGGAGCCAGGTCATCGCCCTGCTGCAGTTTGCGCTTCTTGTCTTCGAACTTGTCGTCCAGCAGACGGCGGCGATCAACGATATAGGCCTGGGCCTTCTCGAGCTGCTCGTTCAGAGCATCTTCAGCCATGCGCAGTTTGAACCACTGGCCGTGCTCAAGACCGTCGAGTACTTCGTCGGTGATGTCCTGACCTTTCTTCAGACCTGCGCCGCCTTCAGCCTTGTGGCCTACCAGAGCGGAACGCAGACGTTCGAAGGTCGCGCCTTCAACGATACGGAACTCTTCGTTCAGGTCCTTGCGGATCTCGTCGAGTTGAGTCTTCTCGATGGACAGTGCACGAGCATCACGCTCAACGCCGTCACGGGTGAAGACCTGTACGTCGATGACAGTACCTTTGGTACCGGTAGGTACACGCAGGGAGGTGTCTTTAACGTCGCTGGCTTTTTCACCGAAGATGGCACGCAACAGTTTCTCTTCCGGAGTCAGTTGGGTCTCGCCTTTCGGAGTGACCTTACCGACCAGAATGTCGCCTGCGCCAACTTCAGCACCTACGTAAACGATACCGGCTTCGTCCAGCTTGTTCAGTGCAGCTTCACCCACGTTCGGGATGTCTGCAGTGATTTCCTCTGGCCCAAGCTTGGTGTCACGTGCCACACAGGTCAGTTCCTGAATGTGGATCGTGGTGAAGCGGTCTTCTTGAACCACACGCTCGGACAGGCAGATGGAGTCTTCGAAGTTGAAGCCGTTCCATGCCATGAACGCGATGCGCATGTTCTGACCCAGTGCCAGTTCACCCATGTCGGTGGACGGGCCGTCGGCCATGATGTCGCTGCGCTGAACGCGATCACCCTTGCTCACCAGCGGACGCTGGTTGATGCAGGTGTTCTGGTTCGAGCGGGTGTATTTGGTCAGGTTGTAGATGTCGACACCGGCTTCGCCAGTTTCAACTTCATCATCGGCAACACGAACCACGATACGGCTGGCATCAACGGAGTCGATCACGCCGCCACGACGAGCCACGACGCAAACGCCGGAGTCACGGGCTACGTTACGCTCCATGCCGGTACCTACCAGCGGCTTGTCAGCACGCAGGGTGGGTACAGCTTGACGCTGCATGTTGGAACCCATCAACGCACGGTTGGCGTCATCGTGCTCCAGGAACGGGATCAGCGACGCTGCAACCGAAACTACCTGCTTCGGCGAAACGTCCATCAAGGTGACGTCTTCCGGCGCCTTGACGGTGAACTCGTTCAAGTGACGAACAGCTACCAGCTCGTCGATCAGGACTTTCTTGTCGTTCATCGTGGCCGAAGCCTGAGCGATCACGTGATCAGCTTCTTCGATGGCAGACAGGAATACGATCTCGTCGGTGACCAGAGCGTCTTTCACCACACGGTACGGGCTCTCGAGGAAACCGTACTGGTTGGTGCGCGCATAAGCGGCCAAGGAGTTGATCAGACCGATGTTCGGACCTTCCGGCGTTTCGATCGGGCAAACACGACCGTAGTGCGTCGGGTGTACGTCACGAACTTCAAAGCCTGCACGCTCACGGGTCAGACCGCCCGGGCCAAGTGCGGAAACACGGCGCTTGTGGGTGATCTCGGAGAGCGGGTTGTTCTGGTCCATGAACTGGGAAAGCTGGCTGGAACCGAAGAACTCTTTCACCGCTGCTGCCACTGGCTTGGCGTTGATCAGGTCTTGCGGCATCAGGCCTTCGCTTTCAGCCATCGACAGACGCTCTTTGACCGCACGCTCAACACGCACAAGGCCAACGCGGAACTGGTTTTCGGCCATTTCGCCTACGCAGCGAACACGACGGTTACCCAGGTGGTCGATGTCATCGACGATGCCTTTACCGTTACGGATGTCGACCAGAGTCTTCAGTACCGCGACGATGTCTTCCTTGCACAGCACGCCCGAACCTTCGATCTCGGTACGACCGATACGACGGTTGAACTTCATCCGGCCGACCGCAGACAGGTCATAACGCTCAGGGCTGAAGAA
The DNA here is from genome assembly GCF_005938045.2 of Pseudomonas sp. KBS0710. GTDB lineage: Bacteria > Pseudomonadota > Gammaproteobacteria > Pseudomonadales > Pseudomonadaceae > Aquipseudomonas. The sequence goes on from NZ_VCCF02000002.1 coordinate 93,712, forward strand.
CAGGTTGTTGAACAGGGTCTCGGCAGCGTCTTTGGTTGGCGGCTCACCAGGACGCATCATGCGATAGATCTCGACCAGCGCTTCCAATTGGTTGCTGGTGGAGTCGATCTTCAGTGTGTCGGAGATGAACGGACCGCAGTCGATGTCGTTGGTGTACAGGGTCTCGATGCGAACAACCTGGGCCTTGGCGATTTTTGCCAGGATTTCGGTGTTCAGCTCGGTGTTGCACTCAGCCAGGATTTCGCCTGTAGCCGGGTGAACGATAACCTTGGCGGTGGTGCGACCCAGGACGTAGTCCAGAGGCACTTCCAGCGACTTGATGCCGGCTTTTTCGATCTGGTTGATGTGGCGCGCCGTAATACGACGACCCGCCTCAACGATCACTTTGCCGTTTTCGTCCTGAATATCCAGAACGGCAATTTCACCACGCAGACGCGAAGCAATCAGCTCCAGGCTGAGGGTTTCATCCTTCAGGCTGAATACGTTGGTGGTGTAGAAAGCGTCCAGCACCTGCTCAGTGGTGTAACCGAGCGCGCGCAGCAGTACCGAGGCCGGCAGCTTGCGACGACGGTCGATACGCACGAACACGCAGTCTTTCGGGTCGAACTCGAAGTCCAACCACGAACCGCGGTACGGAATGATCCGCGCGGAGTACAGGAGTTTACCGGAGCTGTGCGTCTTGCCGCGGTCGTGGTCGAAGAACACGCCCGGGGAACGGTGCAGCTGGGAAACAATAACACGCTCGGTACCGTTGATTACGAAGGTACCGTTTTCAGTCATCAGTGGGATTTCGCCCATGTAGACTTCTTGCTCTTTGATGTCCTTGATCGCTTTGTTCGACGATTCTTTGTCGAAAATGATCAGGCGGACTTTTACCCGCAAAGGTACGGCGTACGTAACACCGCGCAACACGCATTCTTTGACATCAAATGCCGGTTCGCCCAGGCGATAACCCACGTACTCCAGCGCAGCATTGCCGGAGTAGCTGATGATCGGGAAAACGGATTTGAAGGCCGCATGCAGGCCCACGTCGCGGAACTGATCTTTGGTCGCTCCCGCCTGCAAGAATTCACGATACGAATCCAGCTGGATAGCCAGAAGGTACGGGACATCCATGACGTCCGGCAACTTGCTAAAGTCCTTGCGGATACGTTTTTTCTCAGTATATGAGTAAGCCATCAGCGTTCCCCAGCTTGGTCACCTGCTTGTTTGGCCCCTCCGACGGGAGCAGCCAGAAAATCTTGCAAACCCCATGGTTTGCACCACCGCATCGGGTGGCTACAGCGCGTCATTGGCGGCGACCGAGTCGACAGCCAAGAACGGAAAAAGGCCGGTGGCAAGAGCCACCAGCCATCAGCCTTCAGCTTAACGCTTGGGCTGGAGACGCAAGGTCGATGCTTACTTCAGCTCGACTTTAGCGCCTGCTTCTTCCAGCACTGCTTTAGCTTTGTCAGCGGCGTCTTTCGACACTGCTTCCAGAACCTGGGCAGGAGCGCCGTCAACTACAGCCTTGGCTTCTTTCAGGCCCAGACCGGTCAGTTCACGAACTGCCTTGATCACGTTTACTTTCTTCTCGCCAGCTTCCAGCAGCATGACGTTGAATTCGGTTTGCTCTTCAGCAGCAACAGCAGCAACAGCTGGGCCAGCGGAAGCAGCGGCAGCGGAAACGCCGAATTTTTCTTCGAAAGCTTTGATCAGCTCAACAACCTGCAGAACCGACATTTCAGCTACGGCGTTGAGGATATCTTCTTGGGAGATAGACATTACTGTATTTCCTGAATTGGGGGACGGCCTACGCGGCCATCGAAATAAACAAAAATACGCGAAAGGAGATGCTCAGCCTTAGGCTGCGGCAGCTTCTTTTTGCTCGCGAACTGCGGCCAGAGTACGAGCCAACTTGCTGGTAGCGCCTTGAATCACGCTCATCAGCTGAGAAATAGCTTCGTTACGGGTCGGCAGTGTTGCCAGTACGTCGATTTGGTTAGCTGCGAGGAACTTGCCCTCGAACGCAGCTGCCTTGATCTCGAACTTATCCTGACTCTTGGCGAATTCCTTGAACAAACGGGCAGCAGCACCCGGGTGATCTTTGGAGAACGCGATCAGAGTCGGGCCGGTGAACACGTCATTGAGGACACTGTATTCAGTGTCAGCAACAGCGCGCTTGAGCAGGGTGTTACGTACAACACGTACGTATACGCCAGCTTCACGAGCCTCTTTACGGAGTCCGGTCATAGCGCTTACTGTCACACCACGGGCATCAGCCACGACAGCGGACAGAGCAGCTTTGGCAGCCTCGTTGACTTCAGCGACGATGGCCTTCTTGTCTTCGAGATTAATTGCCACGGGTTTAACTCCTGCTTGTTACCGTTTCATCTGGCCGAAGCCGGATGTCGTTTTGGTGTCTGATTCGGTAAGGAACCGGGAGCACCATCTGCGTAGGCTTGAGGTTTAAGGCTTGCGCCGCCTACGGTCTTGGATAGCCCCCGCCAGGCAGGGACCCCAATTTTTTCAATTGGCGCGATCTCTCGCACCAACGTGTTTCTTATACGTCCAGCGAGCCTTGGTCGATGACCAGACCTGGGCCCATAGTGGTGCTCAGGGTAACGCGCTTGACGTAGATACCTTTCGAGGAAGCTGGCTTGATACGCTTCAGATCAGCGATCAGGGCTTCAACGTTTTCCTTCAGCTTGACGGCATCAAAGCCGACTTTGCCAACGGAGGTGTGGATGATGCCGTTTTTGTCGGTGCGATAACGAACCTGACCAGCCTTGGCGTTTTTAACCGCGGTAGCTACGTCTGGCGTTACGGTGCCGACTTTAGGGTTAGGCATCAGACCACGTGGACCGAGGATCTGACCCAACTGACCTACAACGCGCATTGCATCCGGGGAAGCAATTACTACGTCGTAGTTCAGGTCGCCGCCTTTCATTTCGGCAGCCAGGTCGTCCATGCCAACGCGATCAGCGCCGGCGGCCAGAGCAGCTTCAGCTGCTGGGCCTTGGGTGAAGACAGCAACACGTACAGTCTTGCCAGTACCGTGTGGCAGCACAGTAGCGCTACGAACGACCTGGTCGGATTTACGTGGGTCAACACCCAGGTTTACAGCAACGTCAACGGACTCGCTGAACTTGACAGTCGACAGCTCGGTCAGCAGGGCAGCGGCGTCTACAAAGTTGTAGGCCTTGCCTGCTTCGATTTTGCCGGCGATAGCCTTTTGGCGCTTGGTCAGCTTAGCCATTACACACCCTCCACGTTAAGGCCCATGCTACGAGCAGAACCGGCGATGGTACGCACGGCTGCATCCATATCAGCTGCAGTCAGATCCGCGTTTTTGGTTTTCGCGATTTCTTCCAGCTGAGCACGAGTTACGGTGCCAACCTTAACGGTGTTAGGACGAGCGGAACCGCTAGTCAGACCAGCAGCTTTCTTCAGCAAAACTGAAGCCGGGGTCGACTTGGTTTCGAAAGTGAAGCTACGGTCGCTGTATACAGTGATGATCACTGGAGTCGGCAGACCTGGCTCAAGACCCTGAGTACGGGCGTTGAAGGCCTTGCAGAATTCCATGATGTTCACGCCGTGCTGACCCAGAGCCGGGCCGACAGGTGGACTTGGGTTGGCCTGAGCGGCCTTTACTTGCAGCTTGATGTAAGCGGTAATCTTCTTGGCCATGAGGCACTCCAATTACGGGTTCAAACGCCTCGAAAGGCTCCCCGGTTACTTGCGCGTTTATCCCAGTGACGACAAAACCCCACAGCCTAAGGCTGCGGGGTTGGGATGCTTGCTCAGCTAGACCTTCTCGACCTGGCTGAACTCCAACTCTACCGGAGTAGAGCGACCGAAAATGAGCACTGCCACTTGGATCCGGCTCTTTTCGTAGTTAACTTCTTCGACGGTGCCGTTGAAATCAGCAAACGGACCATCTGTGACACGAACAACCTCACCCGGCTCGAACAACGTCTTCGGCTTAGGCTTGTCGCTACCGTCAGCAACGCGACGCAGAATTGCTTCCGCCTCTTTGTCGGTGATCGGAGCAGGCTTATCAGCAGTACCGCCGATGAAACCCATGACACGAGGAGTGTCCTTGACCAAGTGCCAAGTACCTTCATTCATGTCCATCTGAACCAGCACGTAGCCAGGGAAGAACTTGCGTTCGCTTTTGCGCTTCTGGCCATTCCGCATTTCAACCACTTCTTCAGTGGGAACCAGAATTTCGCCGAAGCCATCTTCCATGCCTGCGAGCTTTACGCGCTCTAGCAAAGAGCGCATAACATGCTTCTCGTAACCCGAGTAAGCATGCACAACGTACCAACGCTTAGCCACGGGACACCCTTAGCCAACAATCAAGGAAACAAGCCAGCCGAGCAGGGAATCAAGCCCCCACAACAGCAACGCCATAACCAGAACAACAGCCACAACAATCAACGTGGTCTGCGTGGTTTCTTGGCGAGTCGGCCAAACGACTTTACGAATTTCGGTGCGAGCTTCCTTTACCAGGACCGCGAAAGACTTGCCTTTGGCAGTCTGCAGGCCTACAAAGGCAGCTACAGCAGCAAGGGCGAGCAAAGCGAGTACACGGTACAGGATCGGCGAAGCAGAGTAGTACTGATTGCCAACAACGCCTACGACCACCAATGCGACTACGGCGAGCCACTTGACGAGATCGAAACGAGAGCTTTGAGCTTCAGCCTTAGGAGTCATCTATGAAGATCCTGTGAAAAGAAAGCCAGACACACCACGTGAATCTGGCAGGTCAGGAGGGAATCGAACCCCCAACCTACGGTTTTGGAGACCGTCGCTCTGCCAATTGAGCTACTGACCTAAAACAAAATCAGGCCGACCATTATGCAGGCCTGAAAAAGACTTTACAACAACCAACCCCACTAGACCTGAAATCACTTGGCAACAAAGCCAAATGCGACACCAACAAGCCGAGGCAGCTGTTAAAACAAAGGCAGATATTTTCATATCTGCCTTGTTATATGGAGCTCTTGAGCGGATTTGAACCGCTGACCTCACCCTTACCAAGGGTGTGCTCTACCAACTGAGCTACAAGAGCAAAACACATTGCACAACCTGCAAACTTGGAGCGGGTAGCGGGAATCGAACCCGCATCATCAGCTTGGAAGGCTGAGGTTCTACCACTAAACTATACCCGCGGAGCTTGCAGCTCACGCTAAAAATGGTGGAGGGGGAAGGATTCGAACCTTCGAAGTCGTAGACGTCAGATTTACAGTCTGATCCCTTTGGCCGCTCGGGAACCCCTCCTAAGCGAGCCGGCATTCTACATCACGCCGGCCTTCTGTCAAGCATTTTCTCATTAAAAATATGAGCTTAGCTGCGTTGACCTTCGCTTCACCTTGTAGACCGTAAAGGTCTTCACTGCGAAGCGGGCGCCATTCTATGCAAACTATTCGACAGTTGCAACGCCTTCGCACAACATTATTTTATGTTTTAACTCATTGAATTCCTTAGCAAGGTTTTCAAACGGCAGATCGTCAGCCAGCCTCCTGCTTTCAGGGGCGACACGAAGCCAATAGCCGGAGGCATCAGGCGTATTGAGCAGCTGCACTTTGGCCTTTATATCCAGGCTGATGAGGCGCTGCTCGACCGACAGCGCCTGGCGCTGATCAGCAAAGCCACCGATGTATAGACAGGTACTTTGTGCGTCAGGCGCTTTTGCCCGGTCACGCCGAACCATGGGGTCAGAGGACTCACTCAATAAGCGAATATCCTGCTGAGAGCCCTTATAAAGGCTCAGAGGCGTTACATCTTTAGCACGCAACGGGGCTTCCTGTTGATGCCAGACGTAATAGAAGGCATTGAGAACGAGCAAAAGCAAAAACAGCCAACGCATAAATACCTCAGGACAAAGGGCACGCCATCGCCAGACCAACAAACACCAGATCAGGAACGAAACGAGCTTGGGGCACGGCATCGGAGACCAGGTCCGCATCCCCGCCAGTCAGAAAGACGGTGAAATCATCCCCCCAATAGCTTCGAGCCAATTCGAGCTGGGTCAAGACAAACCCCCTGAGCATCAGCGTACAACCTCGCTCAACCGCCTCAACGGTCGTCCGCCCCGGCGAGAGGCGCGCCAAGGCCTGCTCTGCCGCAATATCGTCATAGCGGATCTTGCGCGTATGCGTTCGCAACTGGCTGCGCATGAGCGGCATCCCCGGGCAGATGAACCCGCCAAGATGCTCGCCATCGGCAGCAATAAAGTCCGCGGTGGCTGCGGTACCAAAATCGAGCACCAGGCAGGCACCCGATGCCAACTTGAAACCGCCCAGCATTGCCAACCAACGATCCAGCCCAAGGCGCTCAAACTCTTCGTAGCCGTTACGCACACCCGCCGCTTCTCTCGCTGAGGCAGCACAAGACACAACAACCCCAAATGCCCCCTGCAATGCCTCAACCAACTGCCCGGTCTCCTCGGAGGCCCGAACACTTACCAGGCGACAGCGCGTCAATGAGAGCCCCGGAATCGCTATCAACCCCTCAATCAACTCAAGGTCCGAGCCGACGACGCCCTCAGCGGACGCCTTGGCCGCAGGCGAATCGAGCACACGCCACTTGATAAAACTATTCCCACAGTCGAGCTCAAGAATCATCACGCAACCTCAGGCTTAGCTCACCACCGCTGTATATTTTTTCGACACCCGCGACACTCAGCCGCAACGCGCCCTGGTGATCAACACCCAGCACTACACCATCAATCTGGTTAACACCCGCGATAAGAGATACGGCCTTACCTTGCCACAAATGATTTCGCTCCCACTCTTCCTGAAGCGCAGCAAAACCGAATGCCTTATGTCGCTCCAGGTGACTTTGCAGTTGCAGCCCAAGCCGTGCAACCAAGTGATTACGGTCGACAGGTGAACCCGTCTCCAACTGCGCCGACGTCCACTGCTGATCGACCTCTGCGGCCTTCTGCATATTTACGTTGATCCCTACACCGAGGACAACGTGGCAAACATCGGCGGGATCTCCGACCAACTCCAACAAGATACCGGCAATTTTTTTCTGCCCGACCAGGACGTCATTCGGCCACTTCAATGCGGCACCCTGGACACCCAGTTCACGCAGGGCCTGCATGACCGCCAATCCGACGACAAGACTAAGCCCCTCCAACTGCCTTAATCCGCCGTCAATGCGCAATACGAGGCTGTAATACAGGTTTTGAGCGAACGGGCTCACCCACTTACGACCCCGCCTCCCCCTACCCGCTGTTTGCTGCTCCGCAAGCACCAGAAATGGCGCCGCGCGATCAGCGTCGACGAGGCGCAAAGCCTCAGCATTGGTGGAGTCTATGGAGTCAGAGATGTAAACAGGCCACGCCAAAGCAGGAGCATGCCCTTGAATTTCTTCAGCATTCAAGAACACCAATGGAGATGCTAGCTGGTAGCCCCTGCCGCGAACTTTATGAATGGGCAGGTTCAATTCAGACTCCAGATGCTGGAGCTGCTTCCAGACAGCACTGCGGCTGACACCCAAGGCAGCACCCAGCGCCTCTCCGGAGTGGAATCGACCATCTTTCAGAAGTGTTAACAACGTCAGCATGCAAGCATCGCCTCACAATGAGGCACGCATGATAGCCATGCGCAAGGTCATTGCATAGAAAGGACAGGATTTAGCACTGGAGACGGCTGCAAAGCAGGCCTACGTGGCTTCTCAACCTGGACGCGCTGTGATTAACGCCACTCGTGGGCGAGATTTACGCCTGGACGATCGC
>NZ_VCCF02000003.1 GCF_005938045.2 Pseudomonas sp. KBS0710
CGTTCTTTAAAAATTTGGGTATGTGATAGAAAGATAGACTGAACGTTACTTTCACTGGTAACGGATCAGGCTAAGGTAAAATTTGTGAGTTCTCTTAATTGAGAAATTCGAATTTTCGGCGAATGTTGTCTTCACAGTATAACCAGATTGCTTGGGGTTATATGGTCAAGTGAAGAAGCGCATACGGTGGATGCCTTGGCAGTCAGAGGCGATGAAAGACGTGGTAGCCTGCGAAAAGCTTCGGGGAGTCGGCAAACAGACTTTGATCCGGAGATGTCTGAATGGGGGAACCCAGCCATCATAAGATGGTTATCTTACGCTGAATACATAGGCGTAAGAGGCGAACCAGGGGAACTGAAACATCTAAGTACCCTGAGGAAAAGAAATCAACCGAGATTCCCTTAGTAGTGGCGAGCGAACGGGGACTAGCCCTTAAGTGGCTTTGAGATTAGCGGAACGCTCTGGAAAGTGCGGCCATAGTGGGTGATAGCCCTGTACGCGAAAATCTCTTAGTCATGAAATCGAGTAGGACGGAGCACGAGAAACTTTGTCTGAATATGGGGGGACCATCCTCCAAGGCTAAATACTACTGACTGACCGATAGTGAACTAGTACCGTGAGGGAAAGGCGAAAAGAACCCCGGAGAGGGGAGTGAAATAGATCCTGAAACCGTATGCGTACAAGCAGTGGGAGCCTACTTTGTTAGGTGACTGCGTACCTTTTGTATAATGGGTCAGCGACTTATTTTCAGTGGCGAGCTTAACCGAATAGGGGAGGCGTAGCGAAAGCGAGTCTTAATAGGGCGTCTAGTCGCTGGGAATAGACCCGAAACCGGGCGATCTATCCATGGGCAGGTTGAAGGTTGGGTAACACTAACTGGAGGACCGAACCGACTACCGTTGAAAAGTTAGCGGATGACCTGTGGATCGGAGTGAAAGGCTAATCAAGCTCGGAGATAGCTGGTTCTCCTCGAAAGCTATTTAGGTAGCGCCTCATGTATCACTGTAGGGGGTAGAGCACTGTTTCGGCTAGGGGGTCATCCCGACTTACCAAACCGATGCAAACTCCGAATACCTACAAGTGCCGAGCATGGGAGACACACGGCGGGTGCTAACGTCCGTCGTGAAAAGGGAAACAACCCAGACCGTCAGCTAAGGTCCCAAAGTTATGGTTAAGTGGGAAACGATGTGGGAAGGCTTAGACAGCTAGGAGGTTGGCTTAGAAGCAGCCACCCTTTAAAGAAAGCGTAATAGCTCACTAGTCGAGTCGGCCTGCGCGGAAGATGTAACGGGGCTCAAACCATACACCGAAGCTACGGGTATCACGTAAGTGATGCGGTAGAGGAGCGTTCTGTAAGCCTGTGAAGGTGAGTTGAGAAGCTTGCTGGAGGTATCAGAAGTGCGAATGCTGACATGAGTAACGACAATGGGTGTGAAAAACACCCACGCCGAAAGACCAAGGTTTCCTGCGCAACGTTAATCGACGCAGGGTTAGTCGGTCCCTAAGGCGAGGCTGAAAAGCGTAGTCGATGGAAAACAGGTTAATATTCCTGTACTTCTGGTTATTGCGATGGAGGGACGGAGAAGGCTAGGCCAGCTTGGCGTTGGTTGTCCAAGTTTAAGGTGGTAGGCTGGAATCTTAGGTAAATCCGGGATTCTAAGGCCGAGAGCTGATGACGAGTTAACTTTTAGTTAACGAAGTGGTTGATGCCATGCTTCCAAGAAAAGCTTCTAAGCTTCAGGTAACCAGGAACCGTACCCCAAACCGACACAGGTGGTTGGGTAGAGAATACCAAGGCGCTTGAGAGAACTCGGGTGAAGGAACTAGGCAAAATGGCACCGTAACTTCGGGAGAAGGTGCGCCGGTGAGGGTGAAGGACTTGCTCCGTAAGCTCATGCCGGTCGAAGATACCAGGCCGCTGCGACTGTTTATTAAAAACACAGCACTCTGCAAACACGAAAGTGGACGTATAGGGTGTGACGCCTGCCCGGTGCCGGAAGGTTAATTGATGGGGTTAGCTAACGCGAAGCTCTTGATCGAAGCCCCGGTAAACGGCGGCCGTAACTATAACGGTCCTAAGGTAGCGAAATTCCTTGTCGGGTAAGTTCCGACCTGCACGAATGGCGTAACGATGGCGGCGCTGTCTCCACCCGAGACTCAGTGAAATTGAAATCGCTGTGAAGATGCAGTGTATCCGCGGCTAGACGGAAAGACCCCGTGAACCTTTACTATAGCTTTGCACTGGACTTTGAATTTGCTTGTGTAGGATAGGTGGGAGGCTTTGAAGCGTGGACGCCAGTCTGCGTGGAGCCAACCTTGAAATACCACCCTGGCAACTTTGAGGTTCTAACTCAGGTCCGTTATCCGGATCGAGGACAGTGTATGGTGGGTAGTTTGACTGGGGCGGTCTCCTCCTAAAGAGTAACGGAGGAGTACGAAGGTGCGCTCAGACCGGTCGGAAATCGGTCGTAGAGTATAAAGGCAAAAGCGCGCTTGACTGCGAGACAGACACGTCGAGCAGGTACGAAAGTAGGTCTTAGTGATCCGGTGGTTCTGTATGGAAGGGCCATCGCTCAACGGATAAAAGGTACTCCGGGGATAACAGGCTGATACCGCCCAAGAGTTCATATCGACGGCGGTGTTTGGCACCTCGATGTCGGCTCATCACATCCTGGGGCTGAAGCCGGTCCCAAGGGTATGGCTGTTCGCCATTTAAAGTGGTACGCGAGCTGGGTTTAGAACGTCGTGAGACAGTTCGGTCCCTATCTGCCGTGGACGTTTGAGATTTGAGAGGGGCTGCTCCTAGTACGAGAGGACCGGAGTGGACGAACCTCTGGTGTTCCGGTTGTCACGCCAGTGGCATTGCCGGGTAGCTATGTTCGGAATAGATAACCGCTGAAAGCATCTAAGCGGGAAACTAGCCTCAAGATGAGATCTCACTGGAACCTTGAGTTCCCTGAAGGGCCGTCGAAGACTACGACGTTGATAGGTTGGGTGTGTAAGCGCTGTGAGGCGTTGAGCTAACCAATACTAATTGCCCGTGAGGCTTGACCATATAACACCCAAGCAATTTGACTACTCTAACGAGCATCAGATTGCGGTGTGTGAAGACGAGATGAACCGAAAGTTCGACGCTCACAAAACACCGAAAGCTGTCACATACCCAATTTGCTGAAGCGAAGCCAGCTGGCTACGACTCAGTACCCGAATTTCTTGACGACCATAGAGCATTGGAACCACCTGATCCCATCCCGAACTCAGT